>NZ_CAADGZ010000025.1:0-37703 GCF_900696675.1 uncultured Candidatus Kuenenia sp.
AACTTGGAATGTCCAATGTTGTTTTCGGCCAGTAATTAAAAGACTTCCAAAAGACATGTAGTCGCAGAATCAATGTTTATAAGTGTTTGCCAAATTTGACTTTAGTAATTTCTTTCCGGAACATGGGATTTATTATATTTCGCATTTTCTTAATTTCTCCCTTAACCCCTTCTCGCGTTCACTTAATACTATTTTGTTAAACTCGTTGATTTCGTCCAGCCATTTTAATTTTTCCTCTGTGGATAATTTCATATATTCCATTATTTTTTCATCTTCAAGTGTATACATAAATCCCTTATCCATTCTCTTCCTCCAGATATTTCCTTACTTTCCTGAGCATTGCAATATCACTTAAATCCTGACTTCTTCCGCTAAATTCTTTCATCTTTATTATATCATCTATTGATGCCAGATAAATGTCTATATCCATTGCCTTTTTGATTGTTCTGTTTATAAACGATTTTTCGAAATCCAATGGATGAACAAGCACAATATCAACAACCTTATAATTATCTTTTTTATGATAGAAACTAAAAGCCTTAAGGTTTTTAGTTTCTATCCAGTCTTTTACATTCTCGGGGTTTGCAAGGTCTTCGGGATTTACGGGCAGGCGAGGAATATAGCCTGATTCTTTCAATAGGGAGGTTATCTTAAGAATATTTTCTTTACTCATAGCAATAACGATGTCTATGTCCTGGGTTACCCGTGGAACACCATAGAGGTTGACAGACAATCCGCCCACGATGAGATATCTGACATCTCTCTTATACAATCCTTCCAGTATCTCAAAATAATACATATTCTTTCCTTCCGATTTACTTCAAAACCAAACATTTTCTGCAAGGCGGTACATGGCATTACTTCGATGAAATATTTATACAGTTTGCTCTGTTTATTCCCATTCTTCCCCTTTTTCCCCTCCACAATCTCAACCTCCTCCGGCGTGAGGTCGTAAAGGTTGTAGACAATCTTGTCAACCCCGTTAGACGGTAAACTTCTGGTATTACTCTGGCATTCCAAATCGCGGACTTTGGCTTGCTTGTCCATGTTTTGCAGATAATCCTCTTTTCATGAGAGCAAATATGCGCAGAAAAACTTAAAACAGTCATGAATACTCAACATTATAATCTCTGATCAAGGCACGCCCCCCCTGGTTTATCAAAGCGGGATAAAAAGAAATGTTATTCTTTTACAGCAGGGGTTTGGGTAACAAGAGTAAGGGAGAATTGGAAGTCGTTCGTCATCTTGCTGACCTTCTTATCCGTACACCTTCCGGGGTAATAATAACCAGATTTTCTTTTACGTCCTCCGCCTTGATAGACTGATAATATTTTCTGAATATTGTGAGCGTCTCATCAACAGGTCTTTTATAAATTTTAGCAACAACAATTCCCCCCGCATCTTTGGGGAGGAAATCTGAATATTCTTGTGAAGTCTTTGTCCATGGTAATAATGACCCTGTTTTCCTTGCACGCCATCTCATATACCTCATCATCAGAAATACCGGAAAGACCGCAGTCTCTGATACTCAGCACATCATTCCCTAAAGACCTTAAATAATCAATAATTGGCTCAAAGAGGTTTTCATTGGCAAAAATCTTCACGCCGTAACCCCGGCTTCTTCATCAGCAAGAACTGCTGCATAATTCAGGCATGCCCTAATATCTTTATCCGTAATATTGGGATATGCCTTTTTTATACCATCAAAATCTTCTCCAGCGGCAAGAAGGTCAAGTATTATATGTACTGGTATTCTTGTGCCTTTAATACAGGGTTTTCCACTGCATATCTTTGGATCAATCGCTATTCTCTCAATTGCCGTATTCATTTTACGTAATTCCTTTCTATTTTAAAACGTACGCTCAGTACTCTAATTACTTTTCTTATTATATTATAACAAACCCACTAACTGTTTTCTCAAATTGCTTATCCATGTTTTGCAAGTAATACTCGTCTTTCTTGATAGAAAAGATTCGCCTTTGAACTTTTCCCTTCAAATATAACTTGTCATTTTGAATGATTCTTCCCTTTAATCACTCCCAGCGTTCGCCGCGGAAGGTTTTGGCAAGGATGGATTGAGTGGGAGCTAAGGGTTATATCAATCTTTTATAAATTTCCCTTCTATGGCCAATTCTGAGAATAACAACTCGCTGCCTTCAATATCAAAGATTACCCTGTAATCTCCCATCCTGAATTTGTATGTCCCAAGTGCAGGGTCACTCAGTTTTTCAGAATATAATAAGGGATTATCCCGAAGTTTTAAAAGGGCATTCCCGATACGGTTTTTTATCGAAGAATCCAGTTTCTTTATGTCCCTCTCTGCCCTGTAAGTATAAACAAGGTTATAGTTCATTTTCCAAAAATCTCTTTATGGGATTTTGTCTTGCCTGTCTTGTAGCCTGCCCTTGCTTCTTTAATGCTCTGTAAATACTCAGGAGAAGTTATAGCCAGTAGATCCTCAACAAAAGCCTCCCTGTCGCTTTTTTTCATCTTTTTCACCGCTTCTATAATTTCATCTGCCGATACGGGCACTTTCAATTCCCGCATTTAAATACATCCTCTTTCAAGCAATGATAGAATAAGATATAAGCATTATATCAATTTATATTATTTATTAAACCTTTGTATTCGGTAAGTTTCTGATTGGTTACTTTTGACCATTTTAGCTCTGAAAACATCTTTTGTTCATTTCGGTATTTCTGCATCGTTTTATTAAACGGCTCTACATTATCCGATGGAATAATTGCGCCGCCTATTACCATAAAGCGATCTTTCGACTGCCTGCTTTCGTCACAATAGATATGATAAATCAATCCTGTTTATTTTCCCTCCACAATCACAATCTCCTCTGGCGTGAGGTCGTAGAGTTTGTAAACCATTTGATCAGCCTCGTTAGATAACTGACATGCCTATCTAACGGGGCTTGTTTGTCAGTGTTTTGTGAGTAATCCTCATCTTTCTTGATAGAAAAGATGCGCCATTGAACTTGTCCCTTCAAATTTAATTTGTCAATTTGAAAGATTCGACCCTTTACCTCAGGATGTAGCAGAACTTTTCATTTTCTGACAGGGGCTTTGTCAAATTCATGTTGTGGATTATAGAACCAAAAATTTAAAGGCCTTTCTGGTGAAAATGTGTAAAGATGTTCTCGCTCATTAATACTTACTCCCATTCTGTATTTTTTACATAGTTCATCGAGCGTTTTTAACACTTTAAACTTTGAAAGATCCCCTCTGCTTAATTCGAGTTTTTCTTTTGAAGTTTCGAAAAGTTTCAATTGGCGCTGAAACCTCTCTGTCTCTCTCCAATTTAAAAAAGTTTTTCCTTTTTCAAAAGAATATCGTGCAAATCCTGTAAAAATATCAATGAGTTGAGTTATTGGTTCCTCGTGCGATTTTGCTTCTGAATGGGCATGAAAATGAGGAAAATGATAATTTTTAATCATACCAAAGAGAGTATCTTCAATCTTGTTTTTTTTACTTAAATTTGTATTTTCAAGGTATTCCATTATCTCTCTCCAATCAATAGCACTGTGTTCGTCTGGATAAAAATCCCAATCTAAAGTATCATGCCTCCAACGTTGTTGTATACATTTTAATATTTTGTAATACATCATTTGAAGATTCTTGTTGTCATCTCGACCTTTGATGCTGTGTCTTCTATCTTGCGTATCCCAGGAAAGAACGTCTATGCGAATTTTATTAGCAGCACAGTATTCAACTCCTTTTGATACAAAGTTCTTAGCTGAATCCTCTTTTTCTTTATCACCAGCAATCTTTTTAAATTCTATACACCGCCTACCATGGTTCTTTAAAATGATTTCTAATTCGTCTCTTAATTTATCAATGTTAGTTTTTTCTGCAGATAGTATACCAACAGAGCGAAATCTCTCATGTCCAGATTCATCGCTATAAATTTGATACCTCATATTCATTTATTGCCTGCCTGTATCTTTCGCAATTTTAATTTCTTCCTCTGTTAGTCCGTAAAGTTTATAGATAAGCTGGGCAATCTGTTTTTCCAAATCGTGGACGTAGGCTTGATTGTCAATGTTTTACGAGTAATCCTCACTGCTATTTATTTGGAATTGCTACGTTTATGCGTAGGCGCTATATTCAAAATTTTTATCGCTAAGTTGTATTTTTCTTTGTCAGTCAAAATACAATTTTTACCCTTCTCAACAAAATTGTTATAAAGATCTTCTATAGTCTTACAATCATTTTCAATTCTAAATTTACATGAAGGTGATTGACCGCAACCACAGTTTCCATCAATTATCAGTTTTTCTGTAAATGGTGGTGCAATGTCCAATAATATCGAAATTGGTGTATAAAAAACTTCTGGTGCCAAACGGAGGGTATATCTGCTAATTGCATTTACTATCACTTGTCCTTTTTTAAAACCTTTGGTGATTTGTGGAATCCAATGATCCTCTTTAACATCAGGAGTACAATCACAATTTTCACCAGGAAGTAACATTGTATTGAGATTCATAAACAAATCACTTGCAACGCCAGGACCATTATTACGTATTGCAAAACCTATCCGTATTTTCATTATTCCGTTAATTATCTCTGCTGGATCTATAAGGTAATTATGATATACATCAGGTTGCGGCCTGCGTCCAAACATTCCTGCCAGTACTGCATGAGGTGTATGCTCGAAATTTGAACCTGCTCTAATATAGTAATGATATTGATAATTGCAGTTTACTACAACCTGATGTGGAGCATGATCACTTTTAGGAATCATCGTAGCGACAAATCCATCTTCTTTATCATTTATAACAATATAATGGTGTTGCACTTTAGTATGCGGTGGCACTGTGCAACCAGATACTGTGCCTTCTAACCAACTCACGAATCTTTTTACATTTTTGATAGGATATTTACTATGTGGCACATCGGCATTGTCTTCATTCTTTGAACAGTCTATTCCCCAAACAACAACCCCACCTTCAGAATTTCCAAAACCAGAAATAGCCTTTGCTAAATTTTTCCTGTCCGTGTCATTTAATTTTGAACCAGAACCCTCGTCAGCAGAGCGCTTAAAATCTAAAAACAATTCTTCTGATTTTTGAGATAAAATAAATTCATTGATAGCCTTTTCCCCATCCTTTACGATCTTTTCAAAAATATCTTCTGATCTTCCCATAATCACACTCCTGGTTATCAAAATTTGTCAATTCCAATTCTAATATTTAATGATGCTTCGAAAATTTGTCTGTTCGTGGTTCTGCCAAATTAGTTTCTCGGTAATTCCGCAACATCTTACAACTCAACGGGATTATATTTTCTTTTCCCCTTCAACAATCGCAATCTCCTCTGGCGTGAGGTCGTAGAGTTTGTATACCATCTGGTCAATCTGTCTTTCCAGCGCCGATGTGTCGGCATCGGGGCATTCTTGATTGGCGGCGAGGATTTGATCAACAAGAATAGTGACCGGACGTTGATCCTTATGAGAAATTTTAGGTATGGGAATTTTACCAACGTAATAATTATCAAAATGCATCGTCCTTATCGCTGCGCAGTAAATAAACTTATACGTATACCAGCTTACAAAGGTAGAATTCAATAAAGCCAATATATACTTATGATCATAGTTACTATCAGTAATTATCGTATTTTGAACTGTATCTAAACCTATAATCTTACCAGTACCATCATAAAATGATGTAATCATAATACGTGGAATCGGATTCTGAATATGAGCCACAAGGTCTTGTGAAATAATTTTTGGCCGTTGCATAAAGGCCAATTTGTTTCGGTTGCTTTTGAGAATCTCTTTTGATAAATAACCCTTTACACCGTTGCAACCGTATCTAAAAATGTTCTTTCCGCCGATAACAGGATGGTCTCCATCGTTCGAAAGATATTTTTGAAGGCCAACGCCTCTTTTCGTTTCTGAAATATCTTTCATGTAAACGCAATCAATCTTCAAATTATTTCCAATGTTCAATTCTTCCGGAGAAACATCGCATATCCAGGCTTTGTATTTAAGAACAAGGTCGTTGAAAATATTTGTCGATCTGATAAAATCATTGTCTAGAAATTTTCTTGCTAAATATTCTTTTTTATGAATCGACTTACTATATACAAACACTACTTGTTCAAGCTTTACTTTTTCAAAGGCCTTTTCAACATCAACTAAAATATGGGTATTACCAAGCATTGAATTCACAAGGCTAAACCAATTTTCTGAGTAAAGAAGCGATTTAGGAACTATAAAGGTAAGCGTTCCTCTTTCACCAATTACTCTGTTTTTGCCATAATCTATAAAAATAGCAGCGCTATTTGAATTATTCGTATCAGAGAGATTCTGCTTTATCTTTTTTAACGTTATTTTATCAATCTCTGCTCCATACGGCGGATTGGCAATTACCACATCAAAGCCGCCTTTTTTGTGAAACACCTCACTAAAATACACCTCGAAATCGAAAAGCTTATTATTTTCAGTAATGCCTCCGATTAAACTATCTATCTTCTGCTTCAGTTCTTTTTTCTTTTTTATATTGGTTTCATCGAAGTAGAGAGGTTTTAGTTTTTCCATTTCCTTAAACAGTTCGCTATTCGACAAATCCTTTTCTACTTCCAGCAGTGAATTCCCGCAAATAATCTTGTAATCAAGATTTGGCAGCGGTTTGATGGTCTGGTAGTCCTCTTCATCCACTACGAGGGATAGCCAGAGTCTTAGCTTGGCAATCTCCACAGCGCTAAGGTCGATATCTACACCATACAAGGATTCCTGGATGGCGTGGCGTTTGAAATTGTATAATGTCCTTTCCTCAGTATTTCCTAAATATGTGGTAAGGGTTTGTCGTGCCCTGACAATTTCATGCATCATCCCCACAGGAAAAGCACCTGAGCCTATAGCAGGGTCACATATCTTTATATCTGCAAGTGCGTCATCAATAAGTTTTGCATGTGCGCGGATAGTTTCTGGCAACTTATATTTCTTATATTTTCCATTGTAATCAGACTTTTCCGCATGTTTTTCTTTTGCGGTTACGTCATGTTCAATTGCTATATCACCGTGCCTGATAAAGGACTCAATATCTTCGCGCGGAACTACCGGTTGGTATTTTTCTGATGTAAGACACAATTGCCTCGGCTTCGTATCTCTAAAGAGTTTCTTTTGGGTGGGCGTATTTGGGGTAAACACAGGTTCTTTAACGGTAGTCTTTGGTGGATTTATAGTAGCGTCGAGATGGTTAATAAGGCTTTCCTGGCACATGTAATGAACAATTTCGCGAGGCGTGTAATATGTGCCTTTGGACTTACGGTCTTTAACCTCTAAGAGATTTTCAAACACCTTTCCCAGCATTTCCGGATCAATTGCCACCTCTTTTTCCAGCGGTTCATCTTCTCTCACGGTAAAGTTATACCGATCAAACACGTCAAAAATACCAGTGCCAATATCCCCTTCCTTTGTCTTTTCTTTATTAGAAAAGAGTTCATTGGGCAGGATGATATCTGTATGCACCCAATCGTAACTATTAATCGGGTCAAACAGGCCACCGTTTAAGAATGGAATCTTGCAATTGAATCTGCTATAAAAATCATTTGTTCTTTCAATTGCCAGCGCCTCGTAAAACAGCGGTTCAAGGATATCATTAAAAAAATTCTTATAATCGGCCATGTTCTTTTCAAAGAGTAAGCGCAGGAAATTTTTTGGACCAGTACCCCAGGCTGCATCACGCCCAACGCCAAACCATTCTTTCTTTTGAAGGAAATATAAGAATACAATCTGTCCAAGAAGTTTTTTGGCAAAATCAACGGTGTTGACCCCTTTTGCCTCAAAATCTGCTTTGATTTTTGCATCGCTTTTTACCACCTTGTCCAATTCTTCTTTGGTTCGGATAAAAAGATCACGGTATTTGATGAAAAATTCTTTGGTAACGGTTTCAATGTCAAATGCCTGTTCCAGTTCTTTAAGGGTTGGGTTATGCTCATCATTTGCCAACATATTAACCAGCCTGCTCTGGGCGGTGTGGCTGGTTTCGTTTGCGCCTACCAGGAATGACCATCGGCGTGCAGGTGTAAACTCTTCTTTTACCTTCATTCTGCCGGCTTGAGTCTGTTCAAACTTATAGTCCATCTTAACCAGTGAAAAACGCCAGTCTGCCGAATCCGGGGATACAAAGGCAACCAGTGCAGCTTCTTTTTCATTTGAACTACCGTATTTGCCCTGTAAATACCCGGCAACAAAGTTTCGCTGCATGGTGCGGGCGCGTTCAAGGGAGGTCTCTTTCTGAAGTTTTATGATAAGGATATCAACCCTGTTTTCATTGTCATTGAATTTGCCGATTCGCGCCAGACTGCTGATGTATGGCTTGTAAGCGTCAGGAATGAATTGACCATGACGTGGAGGAATGCGGTTTTCTTCAATATGGTTCAGAAGATTTTTGATGAATAGGGTAAACCTGCCCTTATCAAAAGGGTTCTCAAATGTCTCCTGAATAATTTGTTTTGCCTGTTGTTTATCCATGTCAATGCCTCATTTTAACCCTGACAGGGTTTCAAACCCTGTCAGGGTTGACGGTAAATTTACTCCAATGTTAAATCATCTGAAATGTCATCACGACTGGCACCATGATAAGCCACAAAACTATCACGCCCACCAAACCACGAAAGCACTTCTTCACGCTCTACTTTCGTTGGGGCGCTTGACATCACTGCCCTGTAAGAAGAGTATTGGTACTTCGCAATGTCGTTCATGATACCATGATGCCTGGGATTGTTGTGTATATATAAAGTCACCTGAACCCGCTGTTTTTCGGATGAAATCACCTTACGGCGAAAGGGGCGTTCGAAGAGACTCCCCGTCCTTCCCAGGTGTTTGTTAAGCCCTTGTGTATAGCTGTTAAACATATCTGAAAAATACAGATGTGGCTTTCTCTTTGTATCATCATGAATAGAAACCAACAGGTGAAAATGGTTCTTCATAAGACAATAGGCATATACTTTTGCTGTGAGAAAAACATATTTGGCGAGCAAGTCCAGAAAATATTGGTAATTTGCCTCGGTGTGATAAATGGTTTCGCCATTGATACCCCGGTTATAAATATGATACCAGTGTCCTGGTAACAGTGGCGTGATAGTTGTGCTCATTGTCTTCCTCCAAGGACAAGTAACCCTGACAGGGTTAAGAACCCTGTCAGGGTTTTGCTGTCAAATATAATGATAATATGACTTCCCGCTTGCCAAATACCGCTGGGTTTTGCTCAGCATAATGTTCTTCCAGAAGTTTTTTCGGTATATGCGTCCGAAGTACTGCCAGTACCTTGAGGGGGTTAACGATTTCATTCTTCAGCGCATTCAGGGTTTTCAGTGTTTGCGTTGCAGTCTGTTTGGGCAGTCCGCCTTCCTCGAGTTGGGTGAGGACTTTTTTGAGGTATAGTTCCTGGTCTTCTGTCAGTTTTTGGGTGTTCTTCGTGGTTGCCTTTAAAATTCTCAGGATACTTGCCGTGCTGTCACGTCCGCCCCTTTGCCATTGCTGCGGCACTTCTTCCGTTGTCGCTAAGATAAATGCCGCTTTGTTTTTATCCAGAAGTTCGTAAAAGTGTCCGGGAAGGTCTTTCTTTTCTTCATCAGGGGCGCTTTCCAAAATCTTTGCCGCAGATATGAAATCCAGTTCTTCCGCCACATTTTTACTGCCGGCTTTGAAAAATTTCTGGAGTTTTCCCCGTCTGAAGTAGGTAATTAACCCTGACAGGGTTGAGAACCCTGTCAGGGTTTTTGCAGTGCGCGCCTTTTTGGGGAGGCGTTTTATTTTTTCAAAAAGGTCGGGGTCTTTATCGCGAATCTCTTTAATGACCTGGAGGTATTTCAATTCGCTTTCCTCCGACCCTTCCTCACCTTCCAGCGTTTGTCTGGAAATCAACCTGTTAAATAATTCATGCGAGCCTATGGGTTCTCCTTCTGTTAAAAGTTCTGCGTCGCCTCCAAGCAGGGTTAAGAAGGCATTGATTTTAGCCTCTGCCGCTTCTTTCAGTTTTATCTGGTCATTCGATTGTTTGGTCGGGAAAAAATTAAAGGTATGTATCGTTTCAAATAGCGTATCCACGCGGTTGACACGCCCTACGCGCTGCATCATGCGGGTAGGATTCCAGGGGATATCGTAATTTATCACTGTATTGGAACGGTGCAGGTTAACGCCTTCGGCCAATACTTCCGTAGAGACCAGTATCCGGTAATCTTCCTTAGGATGACGTGATTTGGCGTCAAAATTTTCAATAACCTTGTCCCTCGTTGCCTCGCCTGAATCACCAGTAAAACACAGAACATTATCCGGATAATGTTCATTTATGTTTTTGAACAGATAGTTTGCGGTTTCCTTTGATTCCGTAAATATAATCAGATGGTTCGCTTTTAAGACCGGGTTTAGGGATAATTCTCCCAAAAATTTTAAAAGCTTTGGGTCGCGGTCAATGTGATGCCATAGTTTTTTAATTTCAAGCAGAATGTCATGGTCGTGCAGTAAGTCTTCTCTTAAGCCTTCTCTAAATTCACTGCTTGCATATCTTTCCGCCTTGCCTTCCTCTATCAACCGCTGGACGGCTTCATCATCGTCACTATCAAGCAACTCAAATATTTTACCGGTGTGTTTCTTGCTTATATAAACACTTCCGTCATCAAGCTCTTTTATAAACATCTCGTAAGAGCGGAGGAATCTATCCACCGAATTTTTAAATGCAAAGAAACTGCTTTCAAGACGCTTAACAAGCAGTATTTTCATAAACTTGCCCATGTTTTTCTGTGACTGCTTTTCAAGCTGGCCAACTTTACCGTCATAATAAAGCATAGGCATATAACGGGCGTATTTGAATTTTTGCGCTATCAATGCTATGGTTTTGCTGAATATTTCATCCTCCGTATCGTTGAGTTCATAAAAAAGAGGAACAGGCTTTTCAACGTAAGGGAATCTAATGTTTTGGCTCTTTATGTCTTCACCAAAATATCTCTCAATCTCTGTTCTGGTACGGCGAACCATGAGATATTTGAGGACTTTTTCCCGTAATTCCCGCGCATTTTCTTTTACCGTATTTATGTATCTAATATAATCTTTCTGCCTGTCCAGTTTTTTTAACTTTTTATCCAGGCCATTAAAGAAGCCTTCCATGTCCTGAAGATTTGGGATAGTGCTTTTTTTGGCTTTTTGAAATAATTTTAAAAGGCTTAAAATATCTTTTGGCGCATTGTTATAAGGCGTTGCCGTTACAAGGACAATCCTTTTGCCGCGACAGATTTCCGCCAATTTCTCATAGGTAACCGTTGTTTCCGTTCTAAAACGGTGTGCCTCATCAATGATAATATTGGTGTATTTCTCTGTCCCTCTGTCAATAAGGTCATCCAATTTACCGAGTGATTCAAAATCCGCCGATACCCTGAAATCGGAAAATACATTAGTCCATGAACCGGGATTCGATCTTTCAAGCAGCACAGGAGGGGCAATGACAAGTGTCCTGCCGTCAAGCTGTCCTGCCAGCATTGCCGATATGTATGTCTTGCCTAACCCTACAACATCAGAGATAAAAACGCCGCCGTATTCCAGAAGTATCTTCCTGGCGTTTAAAACTGCCTGCTCCTGATATTCCAGTTTTTTAAATTCATGGGGAAGATATTTCAAAAACACTTCATCTGCCTGACTGAGTTCGTCTTTGAAATATTCATATAAAAATTTCAGATACAATTCGTAAGGGGTAATGGTGTTGTTCAGCCATGTCTTTATTTGAATCGTATAGATATATCGTTCCCTTACATCAACGGCGTCTTTCCACAGTTCATTGAATTTTTGGAGTGCAAATTCATAATCCGCCCTGGTTTTTAACTCTACATTAAATTCAAGGTTATCAACAAGGCCTGATTGAGTAAAATTACTAGACCCGGTAATGACTCTCCCGGTATCCCTGTCACCTTCCACAAAAGTCATAATGTAAAGCTTTGCGTGGATATTTTCGGTGGGATAAGCCCTGATTTCCAGTTTTCCGTTTTTCAGCCATTCAATAAACTTAAGGATCCCCCCTTCAACTTCTGTTCTATCCTCAGCATTTTCTACTTCTTCCGTGACAGATTGTTCGAATTGTTCTTTTACTTCGGCGTGAGAATATGGAAGGAATGGCTGGTGATTGTTTTTTGCTTTTTGAATGAGTTCTATTGCCTGTTTGTTTGTACTTATCCCGATAAGAATCCTGATCTTTTCGGTATCTTCCAGGGATTTGTAGATGGCATGAAATCCGCTGGTATAGAAATAACCAACGAGTACATCAAAGAGCCGGGTGTCTGCAATAAGGACCCTGAATCTTTCCAGGAGGCTTCTATTTTCTTCATTGGTAATAAAGGTTAAATCTGAGTTCACAATGCGGCTATTCCCCATCTTCATTAAGAAGTCTTTTGCAACACTTTAGATTTTTGAAAAAACACCGCGAAAAGCTCCGTTAGCACCTTTTTGAAAATTAATATTCAATATTCAATGTAAAAGAATAGAGGAAAATGAGCAACAATTTGAGAATTGAGCATTGAACATTTTTCCTTGTCTGCGGAATTTGGGCTTGTAATTAGAAGGTGTTTCGTCATTGGTCATTGGTCAATTGCAGGGACATGGTGCTCCGTGTTCCTACGTTTTTTTAATCTGTACAATCGGGAGCATTCCCGTTTTTTTGTAACCGTTAATGATGGGGTCAGGACGAAACAACCCTGTCAGGGTTAACACTACTGCAACGTTTCATTAAAACATAGCGGAAGTTACAAAAAATCAGGAATGCACCCGTACAATCGCTGTAATCTGAGGGATCAATAGAGTTCTTCCTTATGGATGCAAGTACATCGCCAAAGCTTTCCAGCTTCATGCCGCACTCCAGTCATCGTGAAACATAACGACAGAAATCAGCGGTGGACTATTAGCCGTCCGCTGGATTTGATTGTTATACGGTTTTTTTTAATTTAAGTATTTTAGCTTGTGATGATTCCAATATTGAATCGCGAAGAAAAGAACTTGCCTCTAATATTTCTATGCCAATTAATTCTCCGCTTTCATTCAGCTCAGCCGTAATATTCGGGCTTAACTCAATGCTATCTGCTTCTTTTTCCTCAGAGATAATTATATGCAGAATATCTTCATCTTTAAAATATGCCATCTTTGTTTTATCCATATATGAATCTCCCAGTTTTAAGTCGGAAATTAATTTGTTGACGCGTAGTAGCATGAATTGAGATAGGTGTTATTTCACACCCCTGTTTCTCATATGGAATTATAACCAGTCTATCATCATGTTTACCTACTGCAATTAAACGTTGGGTTGCAGTATCGAAGTATATTTCTCCCGAATACCGCAATATATTTTCAACCTTAAGTAGTTCAAATCCTCTTAATTCGGCTCTATATTTCATATAGTCAGTCCATACGATCTTTGACTCTTCAGGGGTTCTCACATCCCCTCCAATGTTTTATATTTAATTACACTCTTATCTAAATTAAATTTTCAAGAAGCCAGTGGCCTTATTGGACACCAATGATTTAATTATACCGCATAACGACAAAGCCCACCTGCCGCTATGGAGCGCAGCGGAATCGCGGTCAGGTGCAGCGGTTTGTTAGACACCAAATCCTCATGTTTCAAATTCACCCCGAGGCAGCCCTGATTGACGGATGATGGATTGAAGCGTTCCAATTCTGACTTCATCAAGGTCTGGGACAGTAACCGTTATTGTGCCTTGGGGAAGTTTTTTTGCATGACGATGTGGCTACCACGGCGACGCACTTCTATGAAACCATGTGCTGCCAAAATCGAGCATACATCTTTGCCAGACAAAACTCGGAGTTTACCCAACTGCCACCTCAACCTGCGTTACGAAAACATCATCGTGAAGTCGATGTTTTATCTCTTCAGCGGATGCTGTCTCAAAAAACAGTTCTAATGCTTCCCGAAGGTTGTCCCGTGCTTGTTCAATACTATCACCTTGGCTTGCAATATCTAACTCCGGACACAGTGATACATGTCCATCACATTCACGTTCAATAATTGCTGTAAATTTCATTGAGAACCTCCTATCTCTCTAAAATTACTCATCATATAAGGGGTGTGTTTATTATTCTAAAACCAGACGCTTTTGACTATAACCCCGAGCCGTACATAAGCGAGGCCATGAACCACTTATCGTCCGTCAAGTTTGCAAGAACAGCTTTCACTTCATCGCGAGTCATAACCACTGGCAAGCGTGTTGGTTTGCGGGTACATATGACCTTGCCGAGATCGCCGATTTCGCGGCCGATCACATGGCGATATTGGTATCTTTATACTTTTTTGTTGCGGCTTATTTTCGAGTCATTGGCTATCATTCACTGTTTGAAAATATCAAGTTTCTTTTAAATGGAGAGAGGATAGGAAATTGCGTTTCCCTGGAAAAGAAAGGATGGTAACACAAAAATAAAGAAGAATGCAAATTTTTTCCCGTATTTTACGTTTTACGAACCAGTCATCATGCCGCTTTAGCGGCACCCAGAAACGATGAAAATGTGTCTGGGGCATGCGTATATTGTAAACCGACCGGAAGACCGACATGAAGGACTGTGAGTGGATTGCGCAACTGCTTCAGCATGGGTTGTTGAACTCCAGTTTTGTGCCGCCAACTCCTTTTCTTTCCATTTTTTAGCATATTGTTGCAAAATAATAAATATTTACTTTTAAAATCATTACACCTTTGCTAAATTACTCTCTAAACCGGAGGAGGGTTATGTGAAAAAAACAATTATCATTATTTCTATTATTGTTATTACCGCGTTGTTAATTGAGCTATACGTTTATTATAAACATCATTAGGCAAATGAAAGGAGTTGCATAACGTGTCTGAAGAAAGAAGGGTTTCTCCAAGATTTGGGACTAACTTTCCTGTCACATTGTGTGTGGATGGCAATACTTTTCCCGCGAATAGCATAAATTTGAGTGAACGGGGGGGGGTGTTGCGAGACCACAGAATATTTGCCCTCTTTTACGCCGGTTAAAATAACATTTGATCTGCCTGTTAAGAACGAAACTGTTGAGGGCTTTGGAATAATTGTGCGCGTTAGAAATGGAATGTATGCCGGGGCGAAGGAAAAAACATATCTGGCCAGTATACATTTTTATAACATTGGCGCCGATGAAAGATAAAAAATAGCAACGTATCTTTCTGAAGCCGGCAATATTAATGTGGGATAGAATTGCACCGGCAAGCACCTATTTTGAAAAAATGATTACAAACTATCCGGAGATGATATTAACATGGAAGACGGCTTAAAAAGGAGAAGTATACAATTGACAATTAATTTTGAATCTGTACAAAACTCGCCCATAAACATCGATAACGCCAGAAAAGCATTACTGCAAGCACTTATAGAAAGATCGTTTAAGTATGATGAAAGGCCTGTTTTCAAGCTTACATCCGGAAAGACAAGCAATTATTATATTAATTGTAAGGCGACAACCCTTAATCCATCCTCAATGTTGCTTATTGGCAGTCTTTTTTATGAAAAAATCAGGCATCTTGACGTAGATGCCATAGGCGGCCTAACCCATGGCGCAGATCCTATAGCATTTGCAACCGCCATGGTAAGCGCTATGTCAGAAGCCAGAGGTCAGAGGTCAGAGGTCGGAGATCAATGGTCAGACCTCAGAGTAAAACCAGTTCAGGCATTTGTTATCAGGAAGGAAGCCAAATCACACGGGCTTATGAAGGTTATTGAGGGCAATGTGTCGGAAGGCGATAAGGTGGTGATTGTGGACGATGTGGTTACCACAGGGGGTTCTACTATTCAGGCCATAGACAGGGCAAGGGAACACAAACTTGAAATTGTTAAGGTAATTGCGCTTGTAGACAGGCAGGAAGGCGGCAGGGAGAATATAGAAAAGAAAATGGTTATATTTGAGTCCCTCTTTACGCGGGATGAATTGATTGACGCTTATAAAAACAAACCGTAACCCTATCTCTCCCCAGCATAAGCCGGCATCCTCTCATTATAAATATAGTCAGACAAATAAGGTTTTCGAAAAATTGACACACCCCCCGGCCCCTCTTTTTAGAGGGGAGATGATGGGTGGTAAAAAGGTTACACATTAAATCTGAAATGAACGATATCGCCGTCTTTCATGACGTAGTCTTTGCCTTCCAGCCGCAAAAGCCCTTTTTCTTTTATCTTTTGTTCAGAACCCAGGGTGATAAGATCGTTATAATTATAAATTTCCGCACGGATAAAACCCCGCTCGAAATCCGAGTGGATTACCCCTGCCGCCTGAGGCGCTTTTGTGCCTTGAAGGATAGTCCATGCCCTTATTTCCTTTGGCCCGGCGGTAAAATAGGTAATAAATCCCAGTAATTGGTATGTTTCCCGGATAAGCTTTTCGAGTCCCGATTCCTGCAGCCCCATTTCTTCGTAATACGTCTTCCTTTCAGAGGGTTCCATTTGCGCAATTTCTGATTCGATATCTCCGGAAATGACGACAAACCCGGAGTTTTCTTTTTTTGAAAACCCGGCAATGGCGTCGATGTATTTTTTGTCCTGTTCTATGTCAAAGATATTTGCCACATATAATACGGGTTTCGACGTGATTAAATGCAGGTCTGCAATGTCGGCTTTTTCCTCATCGGTCAAACACAATAACCGTACCGGTACGCCATTGTTCAGGGCGTTTTTAACCTTTTTCAGAACATCAATAGTTGCCAGGTTTTTTTTGTCCCCGGTCTTTGCTAATTTTTCACTCCTGTTTAATCTTTTATCTACCGTTTCAATATCCGCCAGGATCAGTTCTGTATTAATAATGTCGATATCCCTTTCCGGGTGAACACTACCTTCCACATGGATGGTATCGCTTTTTTCAAAACAGCGCACTACATGCAATAGGGCATTTACGTTTTTGATGTGTCCCAGAAACTGATTCCCCAGTCCCTCGCCCTTGCTTGCCCCTTTTACCAGTCCTGCAATGTCAACGAATTCAACTATTGTAGGGACAATTTTTTCCGTTGATATTATTTCCGCTATTTTATCCATACGTATATCCGGCACCGATACCACACCCACATTGGGGTCGATTGTGCAGAAAGGATAATTTGCAGATGCTGCCTTGGCAGATGTTAGCGCATTAAAGATGGTAGATTTCCCAACGTTTGGCAAACCTACGATACCACAGTTTAAACCCATTTTTTATCCCCATTTTTAAATGTAGAGACGCATTGCATGCGTCTCTCTGTTTTTGTCAACATTTTATTCACGCGCAGCAGTTTCCAGACGCATGCAATGCGTCTCTACAAGAATATTGAAATTCCTGAACGTTGTATTTATTAAAAACATACAATTTGTAAAAATACATACTACCTGTAATTTATCTTTTTCGCAAATTTGGATAACTATATGGACTTTACGGGGTTTTCTCAATAAAAAATTTGAAAATTATCGTAACGCTTTAGTTTTTTGAAAAATTCCAATAATAGCGATGTTTGCCGCACAGTGTAGGGACGAAGCATTTGCCCGTTTTGGGTATGAACGCATGTATGACAATTTGCGGCAAATGCTTCGCCCCCTACTTTTTCAAAAAACTAAAATGTTACAAATTATCAATAGGATAGTTATTTACCGCAGAAAGGACGGCTCTTATATTATATTGACAAGAAAATATGCGTGCGTTAAACTTTAGTACGAATAAAAAAAACGATTATTATGCTTTATATCTCCTCCTAATACCTGCGTTAAAACTGTTGTCGGCTAACCCGTGACGGTATAATATGTTCATTAAACACCTTTCCGATTTTTATAAAAGATACCTGTTTGCCCTCCTTATTATTGTTTCTGTAGCAATCCATGGCCTTTTTTTTTTCTTTTCTCCTCAGGGAAATCAGTTATTAAGCATCAGATCGCTCAGAGATAGTTTTGTGCGTGAACCGGATGAATTCACAATTACATTTGACCTGGAAAGTAAGGACGATAAAAAAGAACTCACGGCTTCTGAAGTATCGAAGGAAAAAAGCCTATTAGAAAAGGAGAAGAAGGATAAGACGTTTACGGATACTTCCCAAAACAAAGAAGAAGAGGAACCCTCCGCCGAAACAGACAGGATTGGTGAAAAAGGGGCTTCCGCAAAAGGCAAAAACCCGGATGACACAAGTGTGCTTAACAACGAACCATACGCAGGCGGACAGTCAAAGGTTCCTTTGCTGGGAAAAGGCGAACAGGGCATTTCCATTGAAGACCAGCGGCAAAACCAGGCGCAGAAAACGGTTGAAAAGCCTGGCAGTAAGGAAGAGAGAGTTGCAGAAAACAATGCTGCCAGGGAATCTCGGCAGACAGAAAAAAATCCAGCTCCTCAGAAAGAACAAATTGACTCCATAGGTATGCAGCAGGAAAGGGTTGACGTAAAAGAATACAAAAGAGTGCCCTCCGCGGGAAAGGCAGATGAAACCGATAAAACCACTACCCTGACGGATACCGATGGAAAAGAACTGCAGAAACAAACGTTAGCGGCAGAAGCCGGCGTTAGGCAGGAAAGATTCCCCGAGAAAATTTCCCGCCAGGAGGGGATACATGTTCTGGAAGAAACAAGGAATATTAAAAATGCGTCAAAGGTGGAAAAAGGCGAGTTGTTACCAGAGCCGCAAGAATTGCAAGGCATAAGGAAAAGTGAAATAACGAAAGAAACTGGAAAAGAGAGAAAAGACCATGTAACTACACCGCCAGCAGGAACATACGGTGTTACACAGCAAAATAAAAGAGAAACCACCGGGGAAAGCCAGAAGGTTGTAGCTGAAAAGGAGCAGCCCAAGGCCTCCTTTAATGTTGCTGCCAAGGATGAAGGCTCCGGCAATGATCCGGTGTTGTTTGAAGATACGCTGTCTAATGCAGAAATTCCAGGGGCGCCGTCTTTTAACGTTAAACAACACAAGTATGCAGCATATTTTAAACATATCCGGCAGAGAATATCATTGTATTGGTTTCTGGGATATGGCACACGGGCAGAGATTAACCTGGTGACGAACAAAGACAAGCCGATTATTATTGAATTCAAAGTGTTGCCAAATGGTGCTATTGAAGGGGTAAAAATTGTGGAGGATGCGGGTAATTTTCAACTTGCCTCGCGTATTGTTTCTTCTATTAAGAGTGCTTCTCCGCTGGACCCCTTTCCCTCACACATTAAGGAATCATCTATTAATGTAAAGTTTAATTTTTATTTTTTCTAATTATTCAGAAAAATACATAACAGGAGGAATAGTAATTTGGAATGGCTATTGGGAGCAGGGCCGATAATGATACCGTTATTGGTATGTTCGGTGTTTTCACTCGCAATTATTATGGAGCGGGCAATTAATTTAAGAAAGAACAAGATACTCAAACCTGAAATAATACAGACAATAGAAGCAATAAAGAGCCCGAGAGACATACCGTTTGCAATCTCAAAATGCGAGGTAATAGAAGGCCCTTTTTCGAATCTTTTGCGGCGTATTCTTTCGAATAACCACCTCTCGCGGGAAGAAAAGTTTATTGATATCCAGGCCATGGGAAGGCAGGAAACAAGGGTGCTTGAAAAGCGTCTTTGGCTTTTGGAGGTTATTACCGCAATCGCTCCCTTGCTGGGGTTGCTGGGTACCGTATTAGGGCTGGAAGATATCTTCGCCATTATCTCTGAACTGGGACTTGGACATGCGAAGGCGTTTGCCGGAGGCCTGGCGGTTGCCATACGTACAACGGTGTTTGGCCTGTGCATTGCAATTCCTTCTTTGGTTGCATATAATTATTTTGACAGGAAGGTGGATGGTTATGTCCGTGAAATAGAAGAATATTCCCTCACTATTCTCAACAAGCTTTATCCACCCGAAGTATAGAGAAAAGATATTTTTTGTTTGGAGTTACAATAAAAGGGCTTTTCAGAAAAGAATTAAAGGAAGACAATACATCGAAAACAAGCTTTAGAAAAAGGATAGATTTTATGAAGTTGCCATTAATTATCGAATCCTGGAAAAAAGGATAGTGGTATTTGGCGCGTGTGCCAGTTAATGGCAATGCCAACAAACCTGATGAATAGTAAAATCATAAACTAATTTTGTTTTGAAAAGAGGGCTGACAAATGAAATACCCGGTAGTGGTGCATAAAAGTGAATATGGCTATGATGTGCATTGTCCAATCTACCATGGCTGCCACAGCCAAGGAGATACTTTAGAAGATGCTCTGGAAAACATTAAAGATGCAATTCATACATATTTAACAATGCTTGCTGAGGAAAACAAAGGCGCTATTTATGAGGTAGAGGTAAATGCCTGATGCTATTTACTGGTAACACTTTAGTTTTTTGAAAAGAAGCTATATAAGCGGCGGAAAAGCACTGTTGATTTAAACAAATGCGACATTATTATTTCAATAATGGAATATTTCCTTTGATAATATGGATAAAGAATATTTTTTGGAATTGGAAGAAAAAACTATTGTTTATGTGCACTTTAAAACAGAAAAGGGATATGTTACAGAATTTGTCGTAAAGCTTTTGTCCGCGTTTGAAGGCGAATGGCATGAAATTCTTAGATATGATAGTGGACACGGCTGTCCACATAAAGATATTCTCAATACAGATGGAAAAGTTACAAGAAAAATCTGGTATGATTTCCTCGATAACGGACAGGCATTGACGATGGCAATAAAGGATATTAAAGACAATTTCGAATTTTACAAAGAAAGGTATCCGAAATGGCTGAAAGAATATTAAAAGAAAATGCTATTAAAAAACATCTGGAAGAAGAAGGTTTTAAGGAAATAAAGGCATCGAATAAGCGCGCTCTATGGTATGAAAAAGCATCCGAAAGCCCATCTTGTTTGAAACGAGTTCAAGAGAAAAAAGCCAAAATTTGAGTTATTTAAGGTGAGAGAAGCGACAGCGCACTCCGACGGTTAGGGCTTAAAATCTGAACAAGGGTAGAGACACATTGCAATACGTCTCTACAATTTAGTTAATAACACTCTATGCGAGCGATAGAGAAATCAACCATAGAAAACATGTGGGCTTCGGGTTACAAACCCTAACCCGTAGAAATTTGGTAATTAAACAATGAGATTCAGAGAAAAAACTCCTTCAAAATCATTTATTAATCTTACTCCATTGGTGGATATGTTGTTCATTATCCTATTATTCTTTCTGGTTACCTCAACCTTTATCGATCAGCCAAATATTCAACTGGAACTTCCCACGACAAAACACACACCAACCAGCAAAGTAGATGAACAAGTATTAAATATTTCCCGTGACGGAAGGTTATTTTTCCAGAATGAACCTGTTGAAAGAAAAGTACTTATACAGGTATTGAAGAAGGCTTTTTCTCAACAAACGGAAAAGACCCTTGTTTTGCGGGTGGACAAAAATGTTCCCTACGGACTTGTCATTGACGTAATGGATGCCGCTAAAGGGGCTGGTCTGAAGAAGATAGTCGCTCCTACTATTGTTGACCCTGAAAAACAACCATAGCAGAATTTTGTTTGCGGCTTTTATCATTCTATTATAAAATACTCGTTGTACTGGAGAGGAGAAACTATCCACCAATTAAAAAAGATTGAAGCTACTGATTTCACAGAGTATTGATATTTTTATCTGAGCAATCCATGGTTTCAGGAAGCTCTCCCCACGTTGACTTATTTATGAAGATAAATTGTAGAGAAACCGTTTAATGAACTTGTCAAACGCAGGAGTATGAACCTATGCTGAAAAAAAAATTTATAAAAAGCAAATGCGTAACGTGTAAACAATGCATGATCGAGTGTGCGGTGAGGCATTCATCGTCCCGAAACCTTTATGATGCTTTTACCGAAAATCCAAAATCGCAGTACCGCTTGCAAGTGTCTATCCGGAAAGATCATCCATATATGACGGTGTGCCAGAATTGCGCAAAACCAAAGTGTATGGCTTCTTGTGAGTATGGGGCAATTACAAAATATGAGGATGGAAATGTTGTAATTGATACCGCAAAATGTGTTGGGTGCTGGGAGTGTGTAAGTGCTTGCCCGTTTGGCGCCATTACCAAAAATACTGAACTTAAATACGCTTTTAATTGTGATGATTGTAAGGGATTCGATACGATGGCGTGTGTTGAGGCGTGTAAAACAGGGGCTCTTGTTTACGTATAGGACACAAAATAGCCTGAATTTATACGCTGCACTATTAAGATGTTTTTTTTACAAAACCCATTGCTTTTAAAACTTTTTGCTCAAGCAATAGAGTAACGTGACGGATTTTTTACAGATAAGTCCTGCTGGTTTGAGAATTTTTTCTATGCAATGCGGGTGTTTTTTTAAAATAACAAATAGGGTAGTTTGGTGTAGTGCTTACCTATGCTAAAAAAACACAGCAAATTTTTTGAATCATTGTTGTTGCTTGCCGATTGGTGTGCCTTGTCTGTTTCATGGATAACCGCGTATTATTTACGCTGTTATGCTGAAATTATCCCTGTGTATAAGGGTATACCTCCTCTCAAAAATTACATCATTTTATTAATTTTTATGATTCCCCTTTGGGGAATTGTATTTAAGACATTTGGTTTATATCGTCCCCGCCGGGTTTCTACTAAATTATCAGAGATTATAGATATTGTGAAGGCATCTACCTTTGCAACATTAATACTCATTTCCCTAACGTTTCTTTTCCGTCAGGATGAGTTTTCCAGGGTAATATTCCTCTTTTTTTGGATTATTAGCATCGTATTCCTGTGCTTTATAAGGGTAATATTCAGAAAGTTTTTGCGGTTTATACGGCACAAAGGTTTTAACCAAAGGTACGCATTGGTTGTTGGCACGGAAAAACTGGGACAAGAACTTACAGGCAAATTAAGAAAACATTTGGAACTGGGCATACAGGTAGCAGGGTTTGTGTCGGACGACGCAAGCATTATCGGCAAAAAAATCTCCGGAATAGAAGTTATAGGTAAATTTTCTGATATTCGTGATTTAATTACACGGCATAATATTGATATTGTTTTTATCACATTGCCCTTTCACTCACATTACCAATTAAAAGAGGTATTAGAGCATATTGGCGATGAAATGGTTACGATCATGGTTTTGCCAGATCTTTTTGATTTTGTGACATTACGCGGAAATGTTAGTGAATTTGAGGGCATGCCCCTTATAAGCCTGCGCGATACTCCACTTTACGGGTGGAGTGTTATTTTGAAGAGGACATTGGATGTTGTTTTTGCCATCATTGTGCTGGTCGTAGCAGCCCCAATTATGTTAACGATAGCAATAGTAATAAAACTCACCTCGGAGGGGCCTGTCTTCTATAAACAGGAAAGGATGGGGTTGGATGGAAGACTTTTTAACCTGCTTAAATTCAGGACGATGTGCATAAATGCGGAGGAACAAACCGGCCCTGTCTGGACAAAGAAAAACGATCCCCGTTGTACGAAAATCGGGAAATTCTTACGAATGGCAAGTTTAGACGAATTGCCACAATTTTTTAATGTGTTGTGGGGAGATATGAGCATTGTCGGACCGCGTCCTGAAAGGCCTGTTTTTATAAAGAATTTCAGAAATACCACACCAAAATATATGTTACGGCACAAAATGAAGGCGGGGATTACCGGGTGGGCGCAAGTTTGCGGTTTCCGCGGCAATACGTCCCTTGAAAAACGTATAAAATACGACCTATACTACATTGAACATTGGTCGATGAAATTTGATTTGAAGATTATCTGGCTTACATTATGGCGCGGCTTTATCAACAAACATGCCTATTGATTATGGAACATAGCGTTAAAAAAGCCCTGCTACTTTGTTTTCTTCTTTGTGCAATCTATGAGGGTTTCTTTTTTACGGATAAGGGAAACGTTGCTTTTCACGTATCAGCAGATGACCATATTCCTAACCATGTATGGGAAATCGAACCGGAGAAAAAAGGTATTGCAAGCATTATTCTTGACATTGCCTCGGAATCCTGCCAGGGAATAGACAAAACACATTACCTTCAACAATTAGATGAAATATGTGAAAGCATAAAAACATCTGTAGGAAAAAATAAAACGCCGGAGTATATCATCAGTACGATAAATGCTATTCTTTTTGATACATTCGGGTTTAAATATACACAAAAGGGGGATATTGAATATATATTTCTAAATAAGGTATTGGACAATAAAATTGGAAACTGTGTAGGATTATCTCTCCTGTATCTTTGCATAGCAGAGAATCTTCAATTGCCGGTATATGGAGTAAGTGTGCCGGAACATATGTTTGTGCGATATGATGACGGAAGTTATAAAATAAACATAGAGACAGGTTATAACGGACTTTCCATACCGGATCGTTATTACATAAACGTTCCAGGAAAGGCTATCTCTGAAAAAAGTATTGTGAATGGATATTATTTAAAAAACCTTACCGTGGATGAGGTGCTTGCCAGTGTTTATTTAAATCGTTCCCTTGTTCAAAAACAAAAAGGCAATTTAAAAGATGCATTACACGACGTGAACAAAGCTATGGCATTGCGCGATACCGATGCAGTTGCTTTTTGTGACAGGGGCGTACTCCACGAAAAACTTGGCAATAATGAACTGGCAATAGCAGACTATAACAGGGCGGTTGATTTGAATCCGGATTATGCGTCGACGTATTATAACCGGGGGTCATATCACGCCAAAATGGAAAATATTGATACTGCCATAATGGATTATAACAAGGCAATATCATTAGACCCCGGCTCAAAATTGGCGTATTATAACAGAGGCATCGCATTCTATTTAATTGGACAAATAGAATCAACAATACACGATTTAAGCATGGTGATAACTTTTGATCCGGCATATGCCCCTGCTTACGCAGCGAGGGGACTGGCATACGCCGAATCAAATGAACCGGAAAAGGCGTTAAACGATTTTAATAAGGCATTGGAACTTGATCCGGGCAATGTAGATATTTACATGAAAAGAAGCATCCTTCATGCCGATGCAATGCGTTACGAAGAGGCGATACAGGACATAACTACCTTTATTGAATCTGTTCCTGAAAATGCCTTTGCATATTACATAAGGGCAAAGGCGTATCGCGGAAGCGGGCGTTTCAGGGAATCTCTTGAAGATTTTAACAAAATGATAGCATTGAAACCAATGCTTGCAGGTGTTTATTATGAACGTGCACTTGTAAAAAAAATATTAGGAATGCCTTCTGAAGCCATTTCGGATCTTAATACCTCCATAGAACTCTTTCCTTACAATCCCCTTGCATATCTTCATCGTGCAAATACTCACCGCGATTTAGCATGTAAAGAAAAAGCATTAAAAGATTATGTAACCTACTTAAAGCTTAATCCCGAAGCGCCAGATGCCGATGAAGTTATGGAAAATATAAAAAATCTGAAGAGGTAAATAAAAAGCAGGATATCCTCTTTTGCCTCATGGTGGAGGGGCGAAGCATTTGCTGTAAATTGCCATAAATACATTCCTACCCAAACTGGCAAATGCTTCGCCCCTACTTTTTCAAAAAACCAAATCCAGAACTCAAGAAGTGTTCTTTTTTACAAAAAAAAGTATCTAAGTCAATTAATTACAGTGAGATAGACAAAAGTTTGAGCAAAGACATTGCCATTGCGATTCGTTCTGTTAACACCAAACATTTAATTTGGTGTCAAATCAAATTCCACCTGATCAGGAGTTCTGGAATTATTACAAGATCTTTATAAATGTGATATACATCATATTCATAAATAAATATTTTTTATATAATAGCAAATAGTGAAACAGGCAAAACACATGTTTATTGTTTATTCACGCTATTGACCATACCTTAAATTATTACTGAATAAGTAATAATACAAGCAAATTTTATAGATGTTTGGCACAAGTATTGCTACTTTATTAATTATCATCGATAATTGTTTAAAAATTAGCGATGAATAATAAGAATTGTGAAAACTATGTCTGCTATTTTGATATATTTAAAAGCTGTAAGTACATTTTCTAAATTTTCACCATGTGCATTGAAATTGTATTTTTTTTAATATTACAGAAGAAGATGGGGAATTTATATGTTATCAGAAAAGATTATTACACAGGACGTATTTGGCCCAAATATAGATTCAAAAGATTATTCTACTATGAAACACACTATAGAAAATGTGGTAAAAAGGGGGGTTGATATTGCCTGTAGTCTGTTTTTTATAATGCTTTTTTCTCCAATATTTTTCTTTGTTGCAGTTTTAATCAAAGTGGATAGTAAAGGCGCTGTTTTTTTTAAACAAAAACGCTGCGGGAAAAGTGGTAAAGAATTTTTTATGTTAAAATTCAGAACCATGGTTGATGATGCCGAGATTTTGAAAAAAAATCTTCTTAATGAAATTGAAGGGCCGGTATTTAAAATAAAAAAAGACCCAAGGATTACAAGAATCGGATTATTTCTTAGAAAATGGAGCATTGATGAATTGCCACAGTTTATTAATATTTTAAAAGGTGAAATGAGCCTGGTAGGGCCAAGGCCTTTGGCGAAAGAAGAAATGGCAGGCTACGACCTCTGGAAAAATATAAGGCTTACGGCAAAACCTGGCCTGACAGGTTTGTGGCAGATTTATGGCAGACCTACAGGGAAATTCGGTGATTGGGTAAAATATGATATAGCGTATGTACGTAGCAGATCAATATTTCTGGATATTAAAATTATCTTTTTGACCTTGTTTGCAGTATTGAGCAAAAAAGGCGCATGCTAAGCAATGCAAAGTCATTTAATTTTTAAGTCTTTGGGGGAAGGCAATTTAACCAGTAGTATCATTTTTTAATTTTCTATATCTTTCAAATGCCTTTCTTGCTTCTTCTTTCATACCTTTTTTTTCGTATAAGTTACCTAAATTGTTTAATATTTCAACGGTGTCTGGCTGTATTTCCAATACTTTTGAATATTCATAGATAGCACTATCTAACAGCTCTTTTTCTTCATAAATACGTGCCAACGCTAGATGCAAGGTTGCATGTTTTGGGTTGACTGTTATTGCTCGTTTTAAAATTATAATAGCATTTTCCGACATATTTTCCTGGTTGTATGCTATTCCCAGACATAAATACGCTCTTAAATTGTTTTTGTTGAGAGATACCGCGTTTTCCCACTGTTCTATTGCTTTTTCATATTGACCGTTATAATAGGAAATAAGTCCCAATTCAAAGTAAGTGTTTGAGTTTAAGCTGATATTCAGTTTCTCAATATTTTCTAATTTTTCTTTTATTGCAACAAGTTTTTTGAGTGTATTGGCATCTAATGTTTTATTTTGAGTTTCAGGTAGAATCAATGAAGATATGAAGGCCTTTTTCCTTTCTGCAGAAAGGGCATTTTCCAATGCCTCTTTTTCTTTTTCAATAAAACCAACTGATTTGTCAAAAATATTCGTAAGTTCAAAATTTTTGTCCTTCAGTAAGGATATTTTCTGCTCAAGCCTTGTCGTTTTCTTTTCACTTTCTTTTTTAATAGCAGTTATTTCCAATAAATGATCTTCTCTGAATTTTTGTTCTAATTCCTTCATCTGTTTTTCGTGTTCTTTTTTTGAAAAATAATCCCCTTCATAAGAAGCGAGTTTTTCTTCAGATTCCTTTATCTTTTCCTCATAAAAAGACCTGGGAATGTATTCATTTTTTATTTTTTCATCATACTCGGCAATTTTTGCTTCGAACGCATTTTCATCGATCTTTTGCCGTTTCATGCGTAAAAATTTTAACGTCTTTATTTGTTCATCCTTTTCTAAAAGCAGTTTTTCATAATAAGGTTTTTCTTTAAGAAACCAATAGCAACAAAGGGAAACAACACAAATTGCAAAGATACTTCCGATAATCAAAGAAATCTGTTTATTTGTCCTGATAAAGGATGGTTTTTCTGCGATTGATGCAGTTTTTTTAAATTTATCAAGGTATTTAGAAATATTAAAAGAGATGAATTTCATGGTTGGAAAGCGTTTTGTTTTTATTTTGTAAAAATTGCAAATCGAATATTAGCAATTAGTCCCTGTTTGTTTATCAGGGGGGTAATAAGTCAGTCCTCAATCCTCAATTTCTGTAGGCTGTAGACGCTACGGTTGGCCTTTTATTACTCAGTTAAAATCATTTTTTTTGTTTATCATGAGAACGTCAGCTTCTTCACGCGTCATAGGAACAATTTCCATTATTTTCGCAGATGTTCCATTGTTCGATTTTCTCACAGCCACTTTTGTCTGTGGAAGAAATTGTGATTTTCCGTATCTCGCTGTGATACGCGCAGAAGTGTGAATTTTTTCTTCCGTAATTTCACCGCGAAGCAACGTGATCGGACCTGGCACATCAATCAAATTTAATAGATAATCACCGGATTTAAAAAGGGCGGCTATTCTTTCATTTTCCGCTTCGTTCCTTCCTACAATGGCTTTTGTTGTATTATCTATTTTAAAATGCCTTCCTACCTTCAGAAGATTCACATCATTTACATCAGCATCGGATGTCTCTATCAAATCTCTCATGCGGTGCGCGAATTCCGGGTCAGTAAGCAAACATCCGCCGGCAGAACAAGGATAGTCTTTGATCTCAAAAACATCTGCCAGTTGTATCTGCTCTTTCCTGGAACGTCCTCTGATTTGAAGCAACTTTTCTCTGTCCACAAGCCCGAGTTTTTCGGGGATAGTCGGTTCCATATGCTTTGCGCACAATGGTCTCAATACCAGTCCGGTAAGATTTGCCTCTTTATCAATAATCCTCATAGCTTCCTTTCGCTGTGACATAGGCCTTTGCCCCAATACCTCCCCGGTGATAATAAAATCTGCGCCAATTTCGCGCATGTAGTCTCCTGCCGCATGGAAAATATTAATCCTGCAATCAATACACGGATTCATGTGTTTACCATATCCATGTTTTGGTTTTTTCACTATTTCCAAAAATCGATCTGTGGTATTAATTACCTTAATCGGTATTCCAAATTTTTCTGAAACTTTTACCGCCTCCAATTTGCAACTGCCATGTGAAGTACATCGGCAAAAAACTGTGACAAAGTTCAGCGCTATAACCTCAATACCTTGCTCCTGAATAACGCGTATCGCCAAAGTGCTATCTAAACCACCGGATAATAATGCCAAAGCCTTAGCCAACGTAATGCTCCTTAAAACAGTAAAAAAATAATCTTAACTTTCGTAACAATTTAGTTTTTTGAAAAAATAGGGGCGAAGTATTTGCCCGTTTGGGTATGAATACATTTATGACAATTTACGGCAAATGCTTCGCCCCTACACTGTGATTATTGGAATTTCTCAAAAAACTAAAGTGTTACAAATTTTCAAAGTAACGCCTATTGCGGTCTTATTGAATGGTTTCTTTTCTGATCCAGTTCAGATAATCATTTGAGCCGCGAACTATAGGTACGGCGATAATTTCAGGTATCTCGTAACTATGCAATTGGCGGATACGGTCTACAACTCTTTCAAAGAGTTCTTCCTTTGTTTTACAGATCATGAGCGCCTCATTCTCAATAGTAACCTTTCCTTGCCATTGAAATATGGATTCAATAGGATTCGTTATATTGCAGCAGGCAACTAACCTTTCATCCACTAATGTTTTACCTATTTCTCTGGCCTCATTTATTGAGCCTGCCGTTACAAATACAATTATTGTTTCCGTTATGTTAGCAGACAATTTTTTACCCTCTCAGTTCTTTT
Organism: uncultured Candidatus Kuenenia sp.; assembly: GCF_900696675.1. NCBI lineage: Bacteria > Pseudomonadati > Planctomycetota > Candidatus Brocadiia > Candidatus Brocadiales > Candidatus Brocadiaceae > Candidatus Kuenenia > uncultured Candidatus Kuenenia sp. Next base: position 29,646 of record NZ_CAADGZ010000025.1, read on the forward strand.
TCTATGGTGCTTTTATTGCATGTACCGCCATATTTCTTAAGGACCAATTCTATCTTTTCACTCTGTGCTTCATCTTCCGTAACGTAGACAAGCGAGCAACGGCAGCCGTTCGGGTTTTTGCAACGGTGATGCGGGGGTTTTATTGAATGATGTATTTCGTGGTTGGGTAAAAAATGTTTCCCATCAAGTTCTTTGCAAATATCACATGTTGAATCGTCCTTTGTTGCAGAATAAAACAAATAAGAAATTTCTTTAACACGATTTGTATTGAAAACATCTTTTTTTTGTTCAGTACGGCTTCTTGTACTCCCCTCCCTTTGTTTCCCCCCCTGTAGACTCTTTTTTAGCGAAAGGTACACCAGATAGATTATGGCAAAGATAATAATAAATCGCAACATTTCTGGTTTATCCGGTACCTTTTGGTTTTCTCAGCATGAATAAAAAAAGTCCTCCAACAACAAGCACCCCTTGTGTTAGTATGATACCCTTTATCCATATTGCAAAACAGTTCCAGAATAAATCGGCGCCACGAATTTGATCTATTGAGCGCGAAACGCTTACGAATGAATAAAGCGAAATTAGTGTAATAATCAGCGCCATAACAGTTATAATGAGCATTTTTAATTTTGGCTTTATGGTCATTTTTCCTCTCAAAGTTCATTTTTCTCCAAATGTAACAACTATTTCTTCAGAATTATTTTGTTTATCTGCAGATGCATTATTCTTCTTATTTTTCGCTTTCGAGATCAATTTGGCGGCAATATTGTATTCATGGAAAGCGTCATCAATCAAACCGCTTTTATCATAGGCATCTGCTAAATGATAAAGGGTTTGTATATTTTCCGGATCAATACTCAACGCTTTTTTAAACGCTGCTATCGCTTCTGAAAACATATCTTTGTTGGCATATGCCAAGCCAAGATTGAAATGTATTTTAGATGAACCAGGACTCAGTGCGATAAATTTGCTCCATGCCGATATTGCATCATCATAAAGGCCTGTTTGCATATAAACACTGCCTAGTTCTTTGTAAGCCTTGGAGAAAGCAGGATTTGAGGCAATAGCCTTGTTGTATATAAGGATTGCTTTTTCCGGCTGTCCTTTTTCTGCGTATGCCTCTCCAAGTTTGCACAGTGCATGGATGTTGTTCGGAGTGATTCGTATGATATTCTCATATTCTAAAATCGCCTCGTCATAAAGTCCGTTTTCCATGTAAATATCCGCGAGATTTAATCGGGCGATAATATTGGATGGGTCTTTTGCCAGGAGGTTTTTGTATAAATTTATGGCATCATTTACCATTCCCTTCATGGTATAGGTACAACCGAGATAGTAACAGGACATCAAATCATTAGGATACCCTACAAGGATATTTTTAAACGAAGAGAGGGCGTCGTCAAATAAACCACTCGCATACTGATTATAACCGATAATGTATCCGGGAGAAATGCCTTTAGTTTCGATTTGGAATTTTTTTTTCGTTACTTCAAGGCTTGCCTCCCTTTTGGCAATCTCTAAATTCTTTTTTGCCTCCATATCCTGCGGATTTATTTTTAGTGCCCTCTGATGTTCGGCAATTGCCTCTTCAAACAAACCCTTCTTTGTGTATGCAAAGCCCAGATTATCGTGCGCCTTTGAGTAATCAGGATTCAGCTTAATGGCAAGTTTGAATTCTTCTATTGCGCTATCGTATTCTTGTATATTGCAATAGGACACGCCAAGGTTGTTGTGCGACTCTGCAAGGTCAGGATTCAAAGCAATAGCCCTTTTAAATTGGATGATGGCTTCATGAATCATGTCCTTGTCGAAATATTTCGTCCCAAGATTGTTATAATCCATTGCCAGTTGGTATTTTCTTGCTTTACTTTGATTCACCGTCTCCCCTGTGTGACTAAAGGAACAGCCAGCACAGAACACTACGAGGCACATGAAAATCAATATTTTCTTCAATTGCAAATTCCTTAACAAACAGTAGTTACAGAATAAATTCTTTTCGGCATTTTGCAGTATTCGTTATTGTAATCTATAGATAAATACTTTCAAAGTCAATATTAAAAAACAGTGAAAGAAAGACATCTCCATGATTTCAAAGGAGGAAAAGCGGAATCTTTTTAATGGCATTTACACCTCTTCGAGCCTCTTAGTTGCTTGAGTATTTCACAAAAGTTCCATCACTGCATTTCTCAATGTATTGGTAACATAAATGGTGTATTCCCGATCAGTCCTTGAATCATCAAAGGAGAGCGGTTTGCCAAATGATATTTTCACGTTCCTGTTTTCGGGATACGACAAGAATCCGTGCTTTGGCATAAATCGGTTGCTTCCACTTATTGCCATCGGGACGACCCTTCTTTTTGATTTTAAGACAATAAGCGATATCCCTCTTTTGAATGTCCCCAGTGTGCCGTCTTCGCTTCTTGTGCCTTCCGGGAATATCACCAGTGATTTTTGTTTTGCGGTTAACTCATTAATTGCTTTTATGAGACTAGTGTATGCCTTTCTGTCCTCCTCTCTTTTAATAGGTATATGTCCGGAAACGGTCATATATGCGCCCAATACCGGCACGTGAAATATAGTCTCTTTCGAGATAAAACTAAAATTTACCGGAATGTACGCAAGCGAAAGTTTAATATCCATCATACTTTGATGGTTTGCAATAAAGATGACAGGTTCGTTTTTGGGAATATTTTCCAATCCTTCCAAAGCAACCTTCATACCAATGATCTTAAAAGAAATACGGCTGAAAACCCTTTCCATCGTGTTAAATACCTTTTCTTTATTCTTTGTGTCCATACTGAGAAGTATTGACAGAAATGTGGCAAGCATCCAGGTAAAAACAAATGTTAGCCATGAAAACAGTGTGAAAAATATCTGATAGAGTTTATACATTAGGGTTCGCATTTGATTTCCTTAAGATGATTGCAGTATCACAGGGCATTTTAGTACTTATCAGTAATTTCTTTGTATTTTTTGGCAAAATATTTAATTGTCACTTCTGTAATCGGCAATCTACCGTCGTCAGCCGGCAAATTGCAGATTGAGGATTGAGGACTGTTTTCGTGATTGTTTGGTTATGGTTATGCCAGCTCAGGTGTATTCTTATGGAGAATTGTATAACAAAAGCTACGGATATAAGCCTTGGTGTGACCAAATAAAATAGTTACTTCAGGGTAATAAATCCTTTGTTTTTGATATACACCGTGATTGTTTTGTTGGAGCTTAGGTATTCTTCAATAATTCCCATAAATTCAATGACAGAATTGACATTTTTCGTTCCGACTTTGGTAATCAAATCGCCTGGCTCTATGCCTGCATGCCCGGCAGGGCTATTATCGTCCACTTCAAGCACCAACACACCTTCTTCTTTTTCCAGTCCAAGCGATCTCGCGATTTCATACGTTACATCATTGACAATCAGCCCTATTGAAAACTTAGAGGGTTCATCTTGTTTTCTAAAAGCGGCATATGTTCTTCCGGAAAGGTCTTCGGGTTGCGGTTCAACTATGGCTGTAAGGATGTTTTCCTCCCCATTTCTTATAAGTTTAATCATGATACGGGCATCTATCTTCGCATGTCTTATAACGCGTTGCAAATCCAGTGAATTTTTTATAACATCACCATTCATTTCACATATAACGTCTCCGGGAAGGATTCCCGCCTTAAATGCAGGGGTTTCGCTCCATACTTCCATGACAAATACACCCCTGTCTTTGACTAAGCCAAAGTGTTTTACCATATCATACTTATTTTCAAAACCAAGCTTCAACGCAAATTCATCGGTAATATCCTGTGTTCCAATACCCAGGTAACCCCTCACGATTGTACCGGTATTTATTATGGTTTCGACTGTCTCTTGCGCGATGCTTGCAGACAGCGCAAAACCCACGCCTTGAAATCCGCCGGAACGGGTGGCAATTGCGGTATTCACACCAATAACTTCCCCTCTTAGATTAACCAATGGTCCTCCACTGTTACCAGGGTTAATGGCCGCATCTGTCTGGAAAAAATCTTCATAGAGAAAGGGAAGCGCAAGCGGTATTACATGTGTTCTTCCTTTGGCGCTGATAATACCCATGGAAACTGTTTGTTGAAATCCGAAAGGATTGCCGATAGCAATAACCCAATCGCCTACCTGTACCTCTTCAGGGTCCCCAAACCTTGCCGGCATAAATCCCTCACCATCGATTTTTATGACCGCCAGATCGGTATTCGGATCGATGCCAATGATGGCAATATCATGATATTGCTCCTCGTTATACGTGACCACCGTGATTTCTTCCGGCGAATAATCGCTTATAACGTGATTGTTAGTCAAAATGTAACCGCGTTCATCCACTATAATGCCGGAACCAAGTCCTTTTTTGGGAATTGCACCTGCATGCGGGTCTTGGTCAGGATTTGCCGGTTGGGCGGGATGATTATCTCTCCCATATACTTTTTTTTCCGTAATAAGGCTTACAACGGAAGGATTCACCAGTGCAGGAACCTTTCGAAATATTTCAATGATTGGTTTTGCGTGTTTTTCGAGTTCGACAAGTTCCTGCCTCAACGCCTCTGCATTAATATCCTGATTTGAGAAGACAAACCTATTGCTTGGGAAAAGGAAGAATGTTAGCAGCAAAACAAGAAAGAGTTTTTTGGTAATTTTCATTTTTGTTTTGATAGACCTTTCAGCTTTAAAATCAAATAAATACTCCCTCCAAAAAGGATTATATTGGCAAAAAAAGTACTAATAACAATTTTTTTTGCATGTTCAGGGTCGTTAATATTATGTACTTTAATAATAGCGCAATACGTAAGGAAGATGAGACTGCTATAAGAAATGCATATCCCGGTTATAAATAGGACTTTTTTTATTAAAGGGGCATGTTTTGAAATTGTTATCATATACAATCGTTAAGAAGTCGCAAAAGAAACATTCCCTTACAACTAAACAGAAACACAACTATGCGGGAACACTATAATGTATTGTCAATAATTATACTTAAATTTAAAGAAACATAAAAACAAATTTTGCATTAGTTACATTGGAACTTTTTATGAGATATAGTTGTTTTATAAAGCAACATTACTCTCCTTTTTTCAATGGCAAGCTGGTTTTTGTTTTCCTCCTTTTCTACAAAAACCAGCTTGCTGCCTTTTTGGGGGAATTTTATGTTGCAATGATAAGCACACCGAAACGCAGAAGGAAAACAAGCTGGAAATCAAGGGAGGTATTTGTTGCTATGGTGGTATTGAGTAATAGAGGAGTGTTACACGAAGCGGCAGTCTGTTTTCATTGACGAAACAGTTTAAACATATGTATCAAGAAACGAACCAACTTGCCTGCTAAAGGATGTCTTTTCTAAGGGAATGGGTTTGTAATTCTCTGCTATCTGAAGGTTTTTCCCGTCATTGTTCACCCTTTTCATTCCATCCGTTTTTTGCGCCACCACCGTATTTCCCTTTTGTATTTTCTCTAAGTTATTTGTTTTTATATTATTAAGTATTTTTTTTATGTTTTCTGCGCGAGTATTTACTTCATTGCCTTTGTATAGTGCCTGCGTTCCTGGTTTTGGCGTTGGTTTTGTTTTTGTTTGAGAAGACAATCTTTGTATTTGTTTTAGCAGTTCTGACATCGATGAGTTTACATTATTTATCATATTTTTACTTTCCCCAAAACCACCTAATAATTCCATATACAATTTCTAAAGTTGCATAGCATACGAGCTATTTTCATGCCTAAATACGATAGTTACACGTTTTCGCCATGAGAGAAATAAAATAAAGCAGGAAAAGATATTGTTTTTTTACTCGACATCTTTCTGCGAATAGATGATGTATTTCTATGTGATTTAAACAGTTATAATTAGCTATTGTCTTCTGGAAAGTATGTTTCTTTGAAAAGAATGCGGATTATTTTTAATGTGGATACGCTGTTAATAAAATTTTTTTGGAAGGGGCTTTTATAAAGCATAGGAGTTATTCACCGTTTAAAAAAAAATGATTATTGGTAATACCGTTGTGAAATTGGTCACAAAAACCAAAGAATAATTTGGGAAACGTAATTTGGAGAATTGCATTTTCCATCATTTATGCTATAATTAAAATATAAAGTATTACATATTAATTTTTAATAAAGATAAAATAAGGGGGGCGAAAGGATTCGACCGGATTGTACGATATATAGGTTGCGTATTGAGGTTGTCAGGCGGCCTCATTAAAAACCTGGCAAAACAATTAAATGCCGAAGAACCAATGGCAATGGCTGCTTAATTGACAGTCACGTTTCATCCGTTTTACCTGCGAAATTGATGAAACGAAGAATAGCAGGTTAGTTTAGACCTTTTGCACCGCGGGGTCTTAAATGAATTAGTAGTTGTGCTAGCTTTTAAAAACCTTGTCTGTTAGGGTTTTAACGGCGAAATTAAAAAACAGACTATATACGTAGAAGCCTATATTGAAACATCTAGGGACGCGGGTTCAATTCCCGCCGCCTCCACCAATTAAGTTATTGTAATTAAATATTTAATAACACTTTAGTTTTTTGAAAAATTCCAATAATCGCAGTGTAGGGGCGAAGCATTTGCCGTAAATTGTCATAAATGCGTTCAAACCCAAACAGGGCAAATGCTTCGCCCTTATTTTTTCAAAAAACTAAAGTGTTACAATATTTAATGATTTTAACCTGCCAAAAATAACATCCCCAATGTGTCCATGGAAAGCCATTAACTTCTTTTGTTAATGGCTTTTTTTGGTAATAGTTCCCCTACCCCTATTCCTTCACTAATTCCTTCTACCACACAATTTTTCCCAAGGCGCAATTACATGTTGATTACTTTGTAGAAATTGAAAGAATTATCTAATTGTGCTTTTTTCTATAATGTTTAACAAAAATTCACATGTTGAAATGCATTCGAAAACACTACTTTTATCTTCTCTCATGACTACAACGTTATGCGCAAAAGCGTTTCTTAAATACATAAAAAACCCCTGAAACATCAACTGAACACCTTGATGGGCTTCAGTTGCAATATACCACGGTGGATTCAAACAACCATTTTGCTTATTGAATGCTAAAACAGCTAATTCAGCCCCCGTTTTATGTTGCGCTTCGTTTCTTCCAGCAGCCAAACATTTCTCTTTCAATTTCGTTTCTACTAAACTAATAAGCAATTTTAAAGCAGAGTCATAGTGTTCTGCCCTTATTGAGGGATTTATCAGATGAAGAATATCAGGATTTATAATAGAAGCATCGTACCTGTTTATAATGCTTTTGCCTATAGAATCAGTGGTTTCATGAAATCTTTTCAGTTGCAATTCTTCTAGGGTAAAATCAACAAATGCACTAAACGAATATTCAGGACAGCCATACCCAATTATTTCAACACATTTTTCATTATCATCTTTATCTCCATAGGAGCTTCTTAAGATTACCTTTATTCCTAGGTGAGCATAACTAAGACCCTTAAAATGTTCCCCCTGAAAAATGATAGTATATTTTCGCAGACTTTTGTGATATTTTTGGGCAAGCTTAAGAAACTTTTTTACGGTAATTCTAAATTCCGAATCAAATATCTGCGGTTCAATTGATTTAACATATTCAAATAGAGTATTTGTACTGAATCTTATATTTACTTTATCAGCATATTTGATAAGTTCTTCTATTTTAATTTCCTTGTATTGGCATTTAAGATTATATTTAGGTAAGTGTAAAAATAACATGGTCACAAAATCAAACGGTTATGGTCATTAAAGTAAAACCGACTGTTTATACAATTGACATACTTTTATTAATCCTTAACTTATGTAGAGATATTCTGCTGCTAATATCAAAAGAACCTCTTGATCTGCCTGGTTTATGATGGATTTTTGACCTGTTCAGTGACTAACATGGCGACGAAACCATTATAAATAAGGGATAATACCTCTAATCGGCTTAAAGGTATTTGTTCGTAACTATTCAGCGTAATTTATTAAACTACCGGAGATCAGAGCGCAACTCGTTACCAAACCACAGTTTGGGAACACAATTGCACTGGAAACTTTGTTTCCAGTGCGTGTCAGACTTGACAAATT
>NZ_CAADGZ010000026.1:0-37463 GCF_900696675.1 uncultured Candidatus Kuenenia sp.
CTGCATTGCCTCTCCTTTTGGGTTAAGATGCTTTCTTGATAAAAAACATCTTACTCCCTTTGGGATGGCAATGCACCTTTTCTCTTACTAATCCTTACTTATTACCCACAGATTCTGCGGACGAGCCTAATTTATTTTTATGCCTTGCTCTCCATAAACCGGACTTTCCACCTCCTTCATTGATGCGCGATCATTCAACAATGTTTTTAATTTTACTTTCGTACCATATTTTTTGGGTCGTCCACGTCCTTTCTTTTCAGGAGTCGGTTCCACGGGAAAGTATGCAACGGCATTACTCCTTACCCTGCTAATCAAGTGGCTGCCCCGGGCAACTACGCCATTAATAATAGCATGGGATGCGTAATAGGCGTCTGCAATAAAGTAGAACAATTCTTTCAGCTCCAGAGAATTAATCAACAAAACCATTTTGTCGAGTAAGGTTCTTTGGTCTCTGTTTGAAAAGACAACGCCTTCATGAATTCTGCTCACCAGTGGAATAGCAAAACAACTTTTCCCGGCTTCAGCTAAAAGAGAAACAACCTGACAGGAATGGCCCATAATGTACTCTGCCTTGTTATTCGAGTCAGATTCCTGATGCAATGACTTTACACCAGGCATCTTTTTGCCTTCTTTTGGCACCTTAAGGCCATCCCCACATAAAAGCAATTTCCCGCGAAAACGCTTTACCTGCGGATGTGTTTTTATAATAAGCTTTGTCCATAGTTTGGTTAGTTTCTCAACATTTAGTGCGTTGCTATGAAAAAAATCCAAAAGGCGGTCATAACAATACCCCTTAAGGCCGAGTCCTCGTATAATACTAGACACCCCGAGCAAATCAGGCCGAACGGTAATTCCGGCTAAAACTGTAGCAAACCATAAAAAGTTTCTCAGGCGAGAGCAGGCTGGGCGTAGTTGCCAGACCGTGCTCCACCACAGAATCCAAAGCTTCATAAATCTTCCTCCCCTTCAAATTATTGTTGACATATTGATGTAGCCTGTGTATGCTACATATATGTCAATAAAAAAGCTACAACAAATTGAAGAGAAGATTAAAAAAATCAAAAAGAAACTTCAGTCAATTAATGAAATGAGACCGGGTAGTCTGAGTAAACAGTATAAGGACCCTGCGGGGAAAAAGGGGGCATACTATCAACTCAGTTTTACACATAAAATGAAAAGCAGGACGGAATACGTCAGGCCTTCGTTTGTAGATGAGACAAGGCAACTGGTAAAAACATATAAAGAGTTTAAAAAATTGATTGAATTATGGATAGATCTTTCTATTGAACATTCACGATTGAAGGCCCATTTAGCGAAACGTGATAAACCGAAATAAGTTTAAAATTGTACTGTAAAAAATAAGAATTGTAGATATGATTAAATAGATTCACAACATGGAGAACTCGGTACTCTCAAGTGACTTAAGTCATTATCAATTATTAATATTTTAATTATTCTGTGTGTAGTAATTATGCATTGTAACCAGATAGCAGAATTTTAGTGAATTCTTGTTTAAAGGGCTTCACTTTAAAAGAAACCTGACCAATACTGATCGTATAAATTATAAGATTTATCAGGAGGTGTTATGTTCACTCATTTTAACCAAATAGAAAAATCAGTTCATTATCCGCAAGACAGGAAATTATTTATTGGACTGAATCCTTATGCCTTTCTGATTATTGGCATTGTATTCTTAGGAATAATGGGAGCAGCGTGGATACAATTTTTAGTATATGGATTACCAAAGGATCCGTCATTAGCACTGCTTTCTATAACTGAAGTTAAAGTGAAAGGTTTTCCCTTGTGGCTGATTCTTTGCCATTGGGTAAACTTTTTCTTTTTGATGATACTGATAAAAAGTGGACTTTCAATATTAATGGACCATCCCCGGCTGTATTGGAATAAAGGCTGCACACCTGGTTCTGAGTGGTTGAAATTTACTCCTTTAATTGTGCCAAAAGACAAATTATGGACCGCAAAAGATGATGCCCGTTATATAAGTCCGATTATCGGCTTACCAGGGTATCGCCACACAGTAGGTATTGCCCGCGGCTGGCATTTTATCCATGTACTTTTTTTTGTATTGAATGGAATAATATTTATTACGCTATTATTTGCTGGCGATCAATGGCAAAGAATAACACCTTCTTCCTGGCAAATTATTCCAGATGCGTGGGCAGTTTTTGTGCATTATGCTACATTCAATCTGCCAATAGAACCTGACGGTTTTTATCATTACAATGCATTACAGCAGATTTCATATTTTGGTGTAATATTTATTTTAGGACCTCTTGCTATGCTTAGTGGTGTGTGCATGTCACCTGCTATTGATAATAGATTTTACTGGCTGCCAAAATTATTTGGCAACAGGCAAGGAGCAAGGTCTGTACACTTTTTAGTGATGCTGGCATATGTGGCTTTTATTATAGTACACGTTACTATGGTGGTGATTACAGGCTTCGTTAGAAACATGAACCATATAACGCTTGGAACAGATAATCCCTCAGATTATACAGGGCTTTATATAGGTTCAGCAATAATTCTTTTTACAATTGCTTTTTTTGTTTATGCTCATTGGGTGTCCTGGAAACGGCCGCGATGGGTTCAAAGAACAGATGCATTTATTAATGGCAATTTGTGGCAGTTCACAATCAATAAATTGAAACCCAGAGCATATTTAAAAAAGAAAGATATATCTCCATTCTTTTGGCCCAATGGCAATCTTCCAATTTCCGAAAAGTGGAAAAAGTTGGCAGAGAATAAATTCAAAGACTACAAACTCAAAGTAGGCGGATTAGTAGAAAACCCCGTTGAATTGTCGCTTGATGATATAAAGAACCTGGGCAAAGAACAGAATATTACTATGCACCACTGCGTACAGGGATGGACGGGCGTAGCGGAATGGGGAGGCTTACCTATAAAGGTACTGGTGGACCTGGTTAAACCACATCCCTCTGTAACCACGGTTGTGTTTTATTCTTTTGGAGAAGGGTTGTATGGCGGCATGTACTACGATACAATCACTCTGGATAATTGTCTGAAACCCGCATCGATACTGGCGTGGGAAATGAATTATGAGTTGCTCTCTGAAGTACATGGGGCTCCTTTAAGGCTACGTGTAGAAAATCAGTTAGGTTATAAAATGGTAAAATGGATTGAACGAATTGAATTTGTAGAAACGTATAAAACAATTGGTAAAGGCTACGGCGGCAAAAATGAAGATGACGAATACTTCGATTTAATAGCTAATGTATAGCATCAAAAAAGATTTTTATAAATAATAATTCCCTTTATGAATATTAAAATTATAAAAACAGTCATCATGTTGCATTTGCAACACCCAGAAACGATGAAAATGGTTTTATAGCCATATCGTGTTGTAATATCTGTACTTAAACTATTTTTTGTAGTCTTATTTTCGAGCCAGGATAGTGAGTATATTCTTTCGTAAATTGATGCGAGAAAATTTTTATTTTGTTTCATTATAAACTTTACCATATAAGGGCTATAAAAAATATTATCATTAGAATTTCTTAATCTGTTTTTGGGAGTAAATAATTGTCTAATTTTATTGAACCAATCACTCTCTGGCCTTTACTATTATATACTGTAGCAGTAGTTTCTTTAGTAATTGGAATACTGATTATATCTTATTTTCTTGGTGAGCGTCACAAAGAGCCTTCTACCGACGTTCCTTTCGAATCAGGTATTACGCCCACCGGCAGCGCCCGTATCAGGTTTTCTGCACATTTCTATATCGCCGCAATGTTTTTCGTAATTTTTGATCTTGAAGCCATTTTTATCTTTGCATGGGCAGTTGCTTTTCGCGATGTTGGGTGGAACGGCTACATTGGTGTATTAATATTTATTGGAATTATTATTGCCGTACTTATTTATGTGTGGCGACTCGGCGCACTTGATTTCGGCCCGCAGGGTAAAAAAATATTATCAGCATTTGAAAAATTAAAAGGTTAAGCATTTATGAAATGGTGGTTAACTAAATCATCCGATCAAACTAAAACGGTCAGCGGCACAAGTTCATTTGAGGAAGCTGTTCAGAAAACTGTTGTGCTCTGTAATCTGCAGAATTTGATTGCCTGGGGAAGAAAAAACTCATTATGGCCTTTTAACTTCGGGCTGTCCTGTTGTTATGTTGAAATGGCGACAAGCCTAACAAGCAAATATGATATTGCAAGATTTGGCGCTGAAGTTATTCGGGGAACGCCGAGGGAAGCAGATGTAATGATCACTGCCGGCACCATATTCATTAAAATGGCGCCAATTATTAAAAGACTTTATGAACAGATGATGGAACCGCGATGGATAATTTCTATGGGCTCTTGTTCAAATTCAGGCGGCATGTATGATATTTACAGTGTAGTACAAGGCGTGGATAAATTTATGCCAGTAGATGTTTACGTGCCCGGCTGCCCGCCGCGCCCCGATGCTTTTATGGAAGGTCTTTTGATGCTGCGCGATTCAGTTGGAAAGGAAAAACGTCCTTTAAGCTGGTTTACCGGTCCGCAAGGGATTACCAGGATGGATCCTGTTTCAATGAAAGAATTAAAGCACGAAAACCGAATGAAAATGACAAAAATTAAACCGCCTTCGGAAATTTAATTAAAGAATAATTTATTTTTTTTATAAATGATTTATGACTGATTCCGCTATCGTTGAGAAACTAAAAACCAGGTTTGGTGGATCTGAAATTACCGAACAAAAAACCAGTGACGAATTTCCAACCATCTGGGTTTCGAAAGACAAGTTGATTGATGTGATTAGTTTTCTGAAAACGGAAGTTTCAAAGCCATACCGTATGCTGTACGATCTGACTGCGATAGACGAAAGAACCCGTGCAAAAAGAGTGGAAATACCCAAAGGTGATTTCACGGTTGTCTATCATCTTCTTTCTTTCGAAAGAAATGATGATATAAGAATTAAAGTTCCGCTTAAAGGTGAGTATCCATCACTCCCGACAATTACAAAAGTATGGTCTAATGCAGACTGGTACGAACGGGAAGTGTACGATATGTTCGGAATAAAATTCGATGGTCACCCGCATTTAAAAAGAATCTTAATGCCCTTAACCTGGGAAGGACATCCGCTACGGAAAGAACATCCTGCCCGTGCTACGGAAATGGGACCGTTTCAATTGCCGAAAGAAAAAGAAGAAAGAGAAAATCAGGCGCTTCATTTTAATCCCGAAGAATGGGGGATGAAAAGAGAAAGTGAAGATTCTGATTTCATGTTTTTAAATATAGGACCCCAGCATCCAGGTACGCATGGTGTGTTGAGATTAGTTCTTCAGCTTGACGGCGAAGAGATTTTAAATGTTGTTCCCGATATTGGGTTTCATCATCGCGGTGCAGAGAAGATGGGTGAAAGGCAGTCATGGCATACATACATTCCATACACAGACCGGATTGATTATCTTGCCGGTGTAATGAATAACCTCGCTTATCTTTTAGCAGTAGAAAAACTTGCAGGAATAAAAATCCCGGAGAGAGCGCAGGTAATTAGAATAATGCTTTGCGAATTGTTCCGGCTCTCAAGTCATCTTGTTTGGTATGGAACATTTGCCCAGGATATCGGTCAACTTTCGCCTGTGTTTTATATGTTCAGTGACCGCGAAAAAGTATTTGAAATTATCGAAGCGATCTGCGGCGACAGGATGCACCCGAACTGGTTTCGGATAGGCGGCGTTACTGACGACCTTCCAAACGGCTGGGACAGATTAGTAAAGGATTTCATCAACTATTTTCCGAAAAGATTAAAAGAATATGACACGATGGTTATGCAGAACCGGATATTCAAAGGGAGAACCATCGGTATCGGTATCTATAATACTGAAGAAGCAATTGAATGGGGTGTAACAGGGCCCGGCTTAAGAGCAACCGGATTTGAATGGGACTTCAGGAAGAAGCGACCTTATTCCGGTTACGATCAATTTGAGTTTGATATTCCAACTGCGCAGAATGGAGATTGCTATGACCGCGCAATAGTTAGAATTGAGGAGATGCGGCAGAGCATTAGAATAATAGAGCAATGCGTAAAGAACATGCCGTCCGGGCCATATAAATCAGATCATCCTCTGGCAACGCCGCCGCGTAAAGAAAAGACAATGCATGACATTGAAACTTTAATTACTCACTTTCTTGGAGTAACGTGGGGACCGGTTATTCCTGCCGGTGAAGCATTTTTTGGAATCGAAGCAACCAAAGGAAACAACGGCTACTATCTGATCAGTGATGGAAATACATCATCTTATAGAACGAGAGTTCGCACGCCGTCGTTCCCGCACATGCAGATGGTTCCTTTTATAAGCCGCAGTTACACGGTTCCTGACTTGCTTTCAATTTTAGGAAGCATTGATTTTGTTTTAGCAGATATTGACAGATAAACTTTCGGATAATTTATGTTATCGGTTGAAGAACAAAAAGACCTTGAAGAAGAATTAAAGATCGTACCTTATAAAAAGGCTGCCACTATAGAGGCGTTAAAAATTGTTCAGAAACACCGCGGATGGGTTTCGGATGATGGTGTAAAAGACATCGCAGAATTTTTAGAAATTACTCCGGATGAAGTTGACAGTGTTGCCACTTTTTATAACCTTATTTTCAGGAGAAAAGTAGGTAAACATGTTATTTTAGTTTGCGACAGTGTAAGCTGCTGGATACTCGGCTACAATCAAATTTTAGATTACCTGAATAAAAAACTTGGTATTAAGTTTGGCGAAACAACAAGCGATGGCAAATTTACACTACTTCCAATATCATGCCTCGGCACTTGCGATCATGCACCAGCACTTATGATTGATAATGATCTTTACAGAGATTTAACGACGGATTTACTTGATCCGATTTTAGAAAAATATAGTTGATGCAGATGGAAACTCCTTTAACTCAACATATTAAGGCAAATAAGCCGCCGATGAATTTAAAAGAATATGAACAAGCTGGCGGCTACCAGGCATTACGCAAAGTATTGAAAGAAATGCAGCCTCAAGACGTTCAAAAAATAATTAAGGATTCCAACTTACGAGGACGAGGCGGGGCAGGCTTTCCAACCGGAATGAAATGGAGTTTCGTCCCGTTAGGAGACGATGCGCCAAAAGATAAGTATCTTATTTGCAATGCCGATGAAATGGAACCAGGAGCATTTAAAGATCGCTTGCTTCTTGAAGGAAACCCTCATCAATTGATTGAAGGTATGATCATTGCCGCATACGCAATCCAGGCGAACAAAAGTTATGTTGTTCTACGATGGGCTTACAAGGAAGCAGCGGAATTAATATTTAAAGCTCTTGCAGAAGCTGAACAAGCTGGTTATATAGGGCAAAATATTTTGGGTTCTGGTTATGCTTTAGAATTATATCTTCATACAAGTATCGGCAGGTATATCCGCGGCGAGGAAACTGCACATTTGGAAGCACTGGAAGGCAAGCGCGCAATACCGCGTTCAAAGCCTCCGTATTCGGCAGTAAGCGGGTTGTTCGGTAAACCTACAATCGTAAATAATGTAGAAACTCTTTGTTGCGTTTCACACATTGTTAATAATGGTTCGGAATGGTTCAAAAACTTAAGCCTTAACGGTGTCGGCGGAACGAAGATTTATGGAGTCAGCGGGCGAGTAAAAAATCCTGGTACATGGGAACTTCCGCTGGGCACTTCAATGCGCGAGATAATTTTTGAACATGCCGGAGGAATGAAAGAAGGATTTAGATTAAAGGGAATCCTTCCTGGTGGTGCATCAACGGATTTTCTTACTGAGGAGCATCTTGATGTTAATATGGATTACTCTTCAGTTGAAAAAGCCGGCAGCAGACTTGGAACAGGAACATTAATAATTCTTGATGATAAAACTTGTCCTGTTGGAATGGTTCACAATCTTGAACATTTCTTTGCTCAGGAATCCTGCGGCTGGTGTACGCCTTGCCGCGATGGTCTTCCCTGGGTTGAAAAAATTCTTCTTTCTATTGAAGAAGGCAAAGGTAAATTAGAAGACCTTGATATACTTTCTTTTCATGCTGTGAATCTGGGTCCCGGAAGAACTTTCTGTGCGCTGGCACCTGGTGCTGTAGAGCCGCTTCAAAGTTCTATAAAATATTTTCGTGAAGATTACGTGAGACACATAAATGAAAAAAAATGCCCGTGGAGGTAAAAATTGGTAAAAATTATTATTGATAATAAAGAATACGAGGTTGATCCTAAGAAGAGTCTTCTTGAGTCCTGTCTGTCGCTTGGATTGGATCTCCCATATTTTTGCTGGCATCCTGCTATGGGCTCTGTTGGAGCTTGTCGCCAGTGTGGCGTAAAAACCTACCGCGATGAAAGTGATACCAAGGGCAAGATCGTAATGGCTTGCATGGAACCCGTGAAAGAAGGAATGCGTGTAGGTGTATTTGAAGAAGAAGCAAAAGCATTTCGCGCTGGTGTTAACGAATGGATGATGACAAACCATCCTCACGACTGTCCGGTCTGCGACGAAGGCGGCGAATGTCATCTGCAAGATATGACGGTAATTACCGGACATAATTACAGACGATTTGTTTTCAAAAAACGAACTTACCGGAATCAACACCTTGGCCCATTCATTAACCACGAGATGAACCGCTGTATTCAATGCTACCGCTGCGTTCGGTTTTACAGAGATTATGCGGGTGGAAGAGACTTTGATAATATGGCTTCACATAGCCATGTTTACTTCGGCAGGCATGAAGATGGAGTTTTAGAAAATGAGTTTAGCGGCAACCTGGTTGAAGTCTGCCCTACCGGAGTATTTACCGACAAGTCTTTAAAAAAACATTTTACAAGAAAATGGGATTATTCTACAGCGCCTTCAATCTGCACTAACTGCAGTCTGGGCTGCAACACGATTACTGGAGAAAGATACGGTATGATTCGCAGAATAAGATCCCGATATAATGGACAAGTAAACGGCTATTTTATTTGTGACCGGGGAAGATACGGCTACGAATTTGTAAACGACACTAAAAGGATAAAAGATCCTTCGTTAAGAAAGGAAAACGGAAATTTAGAAAAAGTTGATAAAGCGGATATGCAATCGCACGTTGCAAAACTTTTTTCCGGCAAAGATAAAGTGATCGGCATCGGCTCACCGCGGGCATCACTCGAATCGAATTTCGCATTAAAAAAATTTGTGGGATATAATAATTTCTTTCAGGGGATTTCCGGAAAAGAATTAAAATTAACAAACACTATTCTTGATATTTTACAGAATGGTGCGGCTAGAACTCCATCACTTAAGGAAGTTGAGAAAGCTGATGCCGTTCTTATTCTTGGGGAAGACCTCACCAATACTGCACCAATGCTTGCTCTGGCAGTGCGGCAATCAATAAGGCAAAAGTCATTCGAAAAAATTAAAGGCACAAATATTCCAGAATGGCAGGATGCAGTCGTTAGGAGCGTTTCACAAAATGAAAAGGGTCCGTTATTCATCGCTTCATTATACGAAACAAAACTTGATGACGTTGCTACAAAAACTATCCGCTGTTTTCCTGATGAAATTGCAATGCTTGGATTTGAAGTTGCTTCGCTTCTGGATAACATGGCTCCCAAAATAAATAATCCTTCAAAACAAATTCATTCACTTGTTACAGAAATTTCTCTTGCTTTAAAAGAAGCAAAGAGACCGCTGATTATTTCCGGCATTAGCTGTTTTAATGAAAACATACTTCATGCTGCGGCTAATGTTGCTTGGGCTTTGTGCAATTCCGGAAAAGCCGCAGAACTTTCTTTTGTAGTTCCGGAAGCGAATAGCTTAGGCACTGCAATGCTTGGCGGAAAGAGTCTTAATGATGCATTTGACGCTGTTGAAAAAGGTAATGCGGAAACAGTAATAATTTTGGAAAATGATCTTTACCGGAGAGCAGATAAAAACTCGGTGGATGCTTTTTTTAATAAGTGTAAAAATATTGTTGTTCTTGATAGTTTGGAGAATAGTACAACCTCAAAAGCAGGGACAATAATTCCGGTAGGAACTTTTGCGGAGTCTGATGGAACGTTTGTGAATAATGAAGGAAGAGCGCAGCGATATTATCAAGCTTATCATTCTTCAAATCCAAATTTGCTTGAAGGCTGGCGATGGTTAGATGGAATTGAATTGGCAAAGTCCAGCAGCAAATCCGAATTGAAAAACTTTAACGACTTTCTCATTGAACTTGTTGAATCGTTTCCAAAGTTCGAAGGGATTCAAAAGATTACTCCACCACCTGATTTTAGAATTGCAGGACAAAAAATTCCACGCGAAACTCAACGCTACAGCGGCAGAACGGCTATGCATGCAAATATAAATGTGAGTGAGCCCAAGCCGCCTGAAGATCCCGATTCACCATTGTCCTATACAATGGAAGGATACAAAGGTGAGCCGCCTTCTTCCTTGATACCATTTTACTGGTCGCCCGGATGGAACTCGGTTCAGGCAATAAATAAATATCAGATAGAAGTCGGTGGTGAATTGCACGGCGGCGAGCCGGGGAAAAGATTAATCGAGCCAAAACAAAATACTAACGCCGAATTTTTCAACGCTATAGCCGAACCATTTAAGATTAAGGACGGTGAATTCTTTGTCGTTCCGGTTTATCATATTTTCGGCTCGGAAGAATTAAGCAGTATCTCACCATCTATTGCAGAACTTGCGCCAAGACCTTATGTAGCGATAAACCTTGATAATGCTGAAAAATTAAAAATCAAAAAAGATGATGAAATCAATTTATATATAAATAATTATCGGCTTCGCTTGCCGGTAAAAATAAAGCTTGGATTGCCAAAAGGTATGTTAGGAATTCCGGTTAGTCTTTACGGCATGCAATATTTTGATCTGCCGGTTTGGTGTAAAATTTCAGGTGGTAATAATTAAATACAGAATTAAGAGAACGAAAAAAAAGATTTAGATTGAATTTACTGAACTATATACATTTGGAGTATTAGGTTTATCCGGTACAAATATTGCAAAATCATGGTAGGTCAACAAATAGTAAAGAGTAGTAATTATGCAAAAGGAGATAACTGTAATAATCGGTTCCCTACGAAAAGAATCCCGGAGTAAGAAGGTGGCAAAAGAATTCGTGCGTCTGACGTCTTTCCTGTGTTAAAGGAATCATTGGAGTAAAACTGGCAATGAAGCCGGACGAGTATAAAACCAAACTCACAAGCTTCAAAAGGGGCTTCAGATTTCTCGGATATAATTTCAATGGCACATACAAGGGAATAAGCACGAAGTCACTGAACAAACTCAAGAGCCTGTCCTGAGCCTGCCGAAGGAACAACATCAGGGAAGTCACCAAACGCACACAAGGCGTTAACCTGTAAGCCGTCATTGATACATTAAATCCTGGTTTATACGAGATCATTGTAAAAAAATGAACCAAACTTTAATTTACATATTAATAGTATTCGGTGTGCTGATTGTTGTGATGACAATTGCTACCGGATTGATTTGGCTTGAACGCCGCTTGCTCGCACTCTGGCAGGATCGTTACGGGCCAAACCGGGTTGGACCATTCGGTTTGCTCCAGGTAATTGCCGACATGATAAAAATATTTTTTAAGGAAGATTGGATTCCGCCGTTTGCGGACAAAGCTGTTTTTGTAATTGCACCGGCAATAGTTATTATAACCGTTCTTATGAGTTTTGCAGTTGTTCCTTTCGCACCGGGAATATTCGTTTCTGATCTAAATATCGGACTGCTATTTTTTTTGGCAATGTCTTCATTGGGCGCTTATAGTGTTGTTTTAGGCGGATGGTCATCCAATAATAAATATGCATTGATCGGTTCGTTTCGCGCTGCGGCACAAATGCTCTCTTATGAAGTTTTCATGGGTCTTTCTTTAATGGGAGTTGTAATGCTTGCAGGTTCTTTTAACATGAATGACATTGTAATTGCACAAAAAAATATTTGGTTCGTTGTTCCACAGTTTGTCGGTTTTATAATTTTTATGATTGCCGGGTTAGCTGAAACACACCGATTACCATTCGACATTCCCGAAGCAGAAAACGAACTGATTGCAGGCTTTCACTCTGAATATTCCGGTATGAAATTCGGGATGTTCTTTCTCGGAGAATATTTAGGTATTACATTAATTTCTGCTATTATGGTAACATTGTTTTTTGGCGGATGGCTTGGTCCCTCATTTCTTCCGCCTGTTATCTGGTTTTTTATTAAAACATTTGTTTTCATTTCATTATTTATTTTGCTCAGAGCGTCGCTTCCAAGACCACGGTACGACCAGTTAATGTCTTACGGATGGAAATTACTTTTGCCGCTTTCGCTCTTAAATTTACTTGTCACCGGCGCAATCGTTCTATCAAGATGAAAAAAAGGATTGAATTTTGTATTTATGAGGAATAAATGCTAAGCAACTTAAAAACAATCTGGTTGGCTTTTCTTCACATGTTCAGAAAGCGTGTTACTTACCAGTATCCAGAAGAAAAGGCTCCACTCCCTGCACGATGGAGAGGCAGAATCATTCTTTCGCGCGATCCTGATGGTGGTGAAAGATGCGTCGGTTGTTATTTATGTGCGGCTGTCTGCCCGGTCGACTGCATTTCGCTGCAAGCGACCGAAGATGAATACGGGAGACGTTACCCGGAATTTTTTAGAATAAATTTTTCACGCTGCATTTTTTGCGGCTTTTGCGAAGATGCCTGTCCTACTTACGCAATACAACTTGTACCTGATTTTGAAATGTGCGAATACAACAGGCAGAATCTTGTTTACGAAAAAGAAGACTTATTAATCAGCGGAGAGGGAAAATACCACGGCTACAATTATTACAAGGTCGCAGGCGTTTCAATTAAAGGAAAAGATAAAGGTGAATCGGAAAGTGAATCACCGCCTATCGATGTTAAAGGCTTGCTGCCTTGATGAAATCATTTGGAATTTGAACTTATGATCATAACTTTTTACATAGCTTCAATTGTTGCAGTTGTTTCAACGCTGATGGTTATTACGCGTAAGAATGCAGTACATGCATTGCTTTATCTTATCGTCTCGCTTCTTTCCGTTTCAATTATCTTTTTTATTCTTGGTGCACCGTTCATGGCTGCGCTCGAAGTGATAATATATGCAGGTGCAATTATGGTGCTTTTCATATTTGTGATAATGATGCTGAACCTCGGAAGTGAAGCTGCAAGGATGGAAAATCAATTACTTAATCCTAAGATGTGGATAGTACCTGTAATACTAACTTTAATTCTGATTATCGAATTTATCATTGTCTTAATTAAAATAAACGGACAAGAATATAACTCCGTTATAATCAGTCCAAAGCAGGTCGGGATTTCGTTGTTTGGCACTTACTTACTTGGAGTAGAGCTCGCAGCAATGCTACTGCTTGCCGGCATTGTTGGGGCTTATCATTTGGGAAAAGAGAAAAAGAAAATCTTACATAGATATCTCGCAGAAACTGAACCTGATCTGCGAGTTAAAGGAAAATCTGAATGACAGCTATACCGTTTGAATCAAGCTTAATTCTTGCCTTTGTACTTTTTTTACTTGGATTGATAGGCGTCCTGGTAAGAAGGAATATAATTTTTGTGCTTATGTCGATCGAGATAATGCTTAACGCTACAGGACTTGCATTTATAACTGCCGGTGCGCGTTGGATGCAACCGGAAGGGCAGGTAATGTTTGTTTTTATTCTTACAATGGCAGCCGCAGAAGTATCAGTCGGGCTTGCTCTGATTCTGCGAATACATCGCCGGTTTAAAACGCTTGATACCGATGCATTGAATAATTTAAAAGGATGATATGCTTAATCTTCTTTGGTTAATTCCGGCAATACCATTTTTAGGGTTTCTTCTGCTCGCAATATTCGGCGGAAGAATAAACAGATCTTCTGTTGCATGGATTGGTGTTGGCTCGGTTGCGCTGCCTGCGATTTTATCAATCCTAATTGGTATTAATTTTATTTCATCACCGCCTCCTAATAACCGTTTCGATCAAACCTTATGGATCTGGATGAGTACTTCCGGTTTTAATCCCGGTATTGCATTTCATCTTGATGGGCTATCGCTAATTTTTATCTTCGCTATTACATTTGTTGGGTTTCTTATTCATCTTTATTCCGCTGAGTTCATGAAAGATGATGAAGGCTATTCAAGATTTTTCGCGTATATGAACTTGTTTATTGGCTCGATGGTAACATTAGTGTTAGCGGATAATCTTCTGTTACTTTATCTCGGATGGGAAGGTGTTGGTCTCTGCAGTTATCTGCTTATCGGCTTCTGGTACAAAGAACCTGAAAATGTTTACGCTGCTAATAAAGCTTTTATTGTTACCCGCATCGGTGATACTGCAATGGCAATCGGGCTGTTTCTGCTCGTTAAACATTTTAATACTTTGAATATTCAAGACATTCTTCAATTAGCATCTGCTAATTGGACTGTCGGATCATCGCTTGCGGTGTTAATAGCATTTCTGCTCCTTGGCGGTGCTCTCGGTAAATCGGCTCAGCTTCCATTACAAACCTGGCTGCCCGATGCAATGGCGGGACCTTCGCCGGTATCCGCACTCATTCATGCCGCTACAATGGTGACTGCCGGTGTTTATTTGATAGCGCGAACTCACACACTTTTTGAATTAGCTCCTGTTGCTCAAAGCGCAGTTGCAATAATCGGGGCTTTAACTCTTTCCATTGCGGGATTCAGCGCATTAACTCAAACTGATATAAAAAGAGTCCTGGCTTATTCAACCATAAGTCAAATTGGATATATGTTTCTTGCTCTCGGTATAGGCGCCTGGGCTGCAGGGATTTTTCATTTTATGATTCATGCGTTTTTCAAATCTCTTCTATTCCTTGCTGCCGGTGTCGTCATCAATGCACTCCATCATGAGCATAACATGTTTAAAATGGGAGGATTGCGCAAGAAACTTCCGGTAACTTATTGGACATTCTTAATTGCATCCGCTTCCCTGGCAGCTTTACCATTAATTACAGCAGGTTTTTACAGTAAGGATGCAATCATCTGGTACACATGGTCAAGCGATAAGGGAAGTCCCTGGCTGTGGCTTATTGCTATAATCGGTGCATTTATTACTTCCATTTATACTTTCAGAATGGTATTCGTTACTTTCTTCGGCGAACAAAAAACTCATGTAAGCCATAAGCCGGGAAACAGAATAAAAATTACGTTGATCGTTTTAGCGGTACTTTCTATTTTAGGCGGATTTATTGAAATGCCGGAAACTTTGGGAGGGTTTGCACCTTTTTCTTCATTGTTAAAATCTGTACTTCCAGTGGTTACGCTTAAAATGGAAGGCGATGGAATGGAATTATTGTTCCAGATATTAACAGCCTTGTTAGCTATTGCCGGGGTTTTTCTTGCTTACCAATTTTATCTGAAAAACTCTAAAGCCACTGAACGTTTTAAGGAGACTGCCATCTCTCAATTTTTATTTAACGGCTGGGGATTTGATTGGCTGTACGATCGCATTTTCGTATCTCCCGCAATCTTCTTTGCAAGGATTGATAAAAATGATTTTATTGATAAAGTTTATTCTTTTATAGCATGGCTTAGCATAGTTTTGAATAAGATTCTTGTAGTATCTCAGAATGGTCAATTACGCAGGTATGCGATGGCAATCGTTATCGGTGCCGTGATAATTTTCACGATTGTGGTGGCAATATGATCTTAGCATGGCTAATAATTATTTTGATGATTGGCGGGCTGCTTGCCTGGCTTGTTGGCAAATGGAGTAGTTATGCCTGCAGATGGATTTCTCTTATTACGCTAATAATCGATTTTATAATTATTATATCTATATGGATTTCATACTCTGCCAATATTTCAATCTCACGTGCGCCTGTCTGGTTGATAGAATTAAATACGGAGTGGATTCCGCAGTTTGGGATTAATTTTCACTTAGCACTTGATGGTTTAAGCTTAATCCTTGTTGCACTTACTATTTTTCTCGGAATTATCTCAGTCATTACTTCATGGAAAGAAATTACAGAACGAATTGGTTTCTTTCACTTCAATATACTTTGGATTCTGGCTGGAATATCCGGAGTATTTCTTGCGCTGGACTTATTCTTATTTTATTTTTTCTGGGAAGTAATGCTAATCCCAATGTACTTCCTTATCGGAATATGGGGGCATGAAAATAGAATTTATGCTGCTTTTAAATTCTTTCTCTTTACGCAGGCAAGTGGTTTGTTGATGTTCCTTGCCATTCTTGTCCTTTATTTTATACATGGAAAAGCTACGGGCATTTATACTTTTGATTATATGCAATTGCTTGGAACGATCTTGAGCCCGACCGTCTCTTTCATTTTAATGTGTGGGTTCTTAATCGCATTTTTAGTTAAGCTCCCTGCCGTTCCGTTTCACGCATGGTTGCCTGATGCTCACACGGAGGCTCCGACAGCCGGAAGTGTTATACTTGCAGGTTTACTGTTAAAAACCGGTGCATACGGATTGTTAAGATTTGTTATTCCGTTATTCCCGTCATCTGCTGCTGCAATTTCTCCCTATGCAATGTTCTTCGGAGCTATCGGAATTTTATACGGGGCTAAACTTGCTTTTGCACAAACTGATTTTAAACGATTAGTGGCATACACAAGTGTAAGTCATATGGGGTTTATACTCATCGGTGCTTTTGCGTTTAATGTGCTCGCGTTTCAAGGTGTAGTTATGCAAATATTAGCACACGGAATCACCACCGGCGCATTATTCGTACTTGCCGGCACAATGCAGGAACGTTTACATATAAGAGATATAAACAAGATGGGAGGTCTTTGGCAGTTAGTTCCCAGGATGGCAGGCGTTGGTCTTTTGTTTTCATTAGCTTCACTTGGTTTACCGGGGCTGGGAAATTTTATAGCTGAGTTTTTAATTCTTGCCGGATCTTACCAGGCGAATGCTGGTTTGACAATCTTTGCTGCATTTGGACTGATCGCTTCAACAATATATGCTTTGAGAATTATGCAAAAAGTTTTTTATGGCAAGAGAGAAAAGGAATGGAAGATAAGTGATTTTGGTATTCGTGAAATGATTATGATGGGTGCAATGATTATTGTTATTGCATGGCTTGGCATTTATCCTCAGACTTTTTTAACTACTACTAAGTATTCGATAGAAAACATCATTCAGAATTTCAAATCTCAAACATCAAACACTGAAGTTTTAGATATGAATAAAAAGGATCAACTTCAAAATGGAAATGCTTATAACAAATCTATTATGAATAACCTGAATTCTGGATTATCGACTCATGCCAAAAATCGAATCTGCATAATGGAGACTAAACGTGACCCCGATTGAGTTTCAATCAATATTACCCTTAATTATAGTTGCAGCCGCACCTATAATAATAATGCTTGTTGCTTCAGTTAAGCGAAGCCATTTGTTTGTGAATATATTCAGCTTAGTCGCATTCGCATTAGCTTTAATTTCGGTAATTTTAGTTTCAAATTTGGCTCCGGTTACAATAGTACCACTATTTATTTTTGATAAATTTTCTTTTTTTTACATCGGACTTATCCTGTCGGCAAGTTTTCTTGTTACTCTTTTATCATTCGGTTACTTTGAACAATATGAAGGTGATAAGGAAGAATTTTATATTTTGCTTTTCATTGCTACATTGGGTTCCTCATTGCTTGTCGCAAGCATAGATTTTATTTCATTTTTTTTAGGATTGGAAATTTTAAGTGTTTCTCTTTATGTACTGATCTCATATTTCCGCACTAATGAAAATGGATTGGAAGGAGGCATAAAATATCTGGTGCTTGCTGCAACATCTGCAGCATTTTTGCTATTCGGAATGGCGCTTGTTTACAGCGGATTAGGAACAATGGCTTTCAATCAATTTACAAGTAGAATTTCTTCACCCGATACCAATTTGATATTAGCGGTCACCGGTTTTTCAATGATCATAATCGGCGTCGGTTTCAAATTGGCATTAGTACCATTTCATCTCTGGACGCCGGATGTTTACCAGGGTGCACCCGCACCTGTTACGGCATTTATTGCAACTGTTTCTAAGGGTGGTATGTTTGCATTGATGTTGCGTCTTTTCGTTGAGATAAACGTACATCAATATCCTTCTCTGATCTTAACATTCACAATAATAGCTGCTGCATCTATGTTGATAGGCAACCTTTTGGCAATCCGGCAAAATAATATAAAACGAATTTTGGCGTATTCATCTATCGCACATCTTGGTTACGTGCTTGTTGCGTTTTTAGCCACCGGAAGTTTAGGAATTCAGGCTGTTACATTTTATTTGGTTGCGTACTTTATTACTACCCTGGGTGCATTCGGAGTTGTTACGGTACTGTCTGTTAAAGATCATGAAGCAGAAGACATTAAGGAATATGAAGGATTGTTCTGGTCGCATCCTGTAATTGCTGCAGTTTTTACTGTGATGCTTTTTTCTTTAGCGGGAATTCCACTCACGATTGGTTTTATTAGTAAATATTATGTACTGGCGGCGGGAATTAAGTCATCGCTCTGGTTTTTGGTGATCGTGCTTGTTGTCAGCAGTGCTGTAGGATTATACTATTACTTAAGAATAATTACCGCTATGTACAGACAAGTTGTTGAATCATATGATAAGTCTTTAAAGATAAAAATTTCTTTTCCATTGAGCGGCGGAATTGCATTAACAATTCTGACCGTATTGTTAATCTGGTACGGAATATTTCCTTCAGCATTGATTACCGCCATTCAGTCAATTATAAATATTAAATTAGGTTCAGGAATTTAACGTAACAAAATATCCACAAGGGTATTTTGTTGGATGAATAAATAGCATTACTTTGTTAAAAATTAAACGATCAATTTCTTTTTAAGTCGGTTGGATTTAATTTTAAAATAGTCATTGGCGAGTTTTTCGTTCTTTGATAAGGCGTTGGTAGAGGCAAATTCGAGTAAGGAGTGGCTGCCTGTTTGATTTCGTTGAAGATAGTAGGTTTCGTTTCAAGGATTTTCGTAAGACAAGCATTTTGTTTGATCAAATAGGTGAGAGTCCATGCAATAAGACAAAGACTTCGTTGTGAGTTCAGTTGATTTTTAACAAAGCAATGATCACATGAGCATTTATTTATGATTAAAATGCAGAATGTTTCAAAAATTTTTGGTCAAACCAGAGCGCTAAAATCCATTGATTTAACCATTCCGGCCTGCCTAACAACTGTATTGATTGGTCCAAGTGGCTGTGGAAAATCTACAATACTTCGGCTGATCATAGGCCTTTTACAAGCGGATAGCGGATCTATATATTTTGAGGAAACTAAAATTATTCCTGAGGTTGTGATTACCTTAAGAAGAAAGATGGGTTACGTTATCCAGGGGGGAGGCCTTTTTCCGCACCTTACTGCGTATGACAATATAGCATTGATGGCACGCTACATGGGATGGGATAATGAACGTATAAGAAAACGATTGAACGAACTAACCGAACTGACGCATTTTCCTTCTGACGGACTTCATCGTTTTCCAGTACAACTTTCCGGTGGCCAACAGCAACGGGTGAGCTTGATGCGCGCACTAATGTTGGACCCTGACGTACTTCTGTTAGATGAACCCCTTGGCGCCCTTGATCCGATGATACGGGCCGATCTGCAGGTTGATTTGAAAAGGATCTTCCAGGCACTTGGTAAAACAGTTGTTCTGGTAACTCATGATATAGCAGAAGCCGGATTTTTCGGCAATGTTATTACCTTACTACGGGATGGAAAAATTTTACAGAAAGGCACACTCGAAGATCTCGTACAATCACCGGCCGATTCATTTGTTACTTGCTTTATAAATGCTCAGCGAAGTCCTTTGGAAGTTATGAGAAAGGACTTCTAATGAAAACATACTTTTTTGTCATATACTTGTTTTTATGCAACGCTGTCTTTGCATATCTCTTTCCACTTACAGCATATAGTTCCACTCCTAAGATCAAAATTGGCTCAAAAAAGTTCACTGAATCTGTAATATTGGGAGAGATAGTGAATCATCTGTTAAAAAGTACCGGAGAACAGCCCATTTACCTGCGAGAACTGGGAGGCACACGTGTATTGTGGAATGCTTTATTAAAATGTGAAATTGATATTTACCCTGAATATACAGGTACGATTAGTGAAGAAATTCTGGCAGGTGAGGAAGTACGCAGTGAGGAGGAGATCCGGCAAGCCTTAATCAAACGTGGGATTAAGATGACAGATGCATTAGGTTTTAACAATACCTACGCTATCGGAATGAAGGAAGAAGTTGCAGAAAAATTAAAAATTCGAAAGATCTCAGACTTGCAACGCCACCCTGATTTGAAATTTGGTTTTGGAAATGAGTTCATGGACAGGGGCGACGGATGGCCAATCCTGCGCAGGCATTACAACCTACCTCAGCAAAATGTAAGAGGCCTGGATCATGATCTTGCCTACCGTGGCTTGGAAAAAGGCATTATTCAGGCGATTGATACCTATTCAACAGACGCCAAAATCCGGTATTATAATCTGCGTTTATTAGAGGACGACATGAATCATTTTCCCGCTTACAATGCCGTAATCCTGTATCGGTCTGATTTAGAAGAACGTGCTCCGCATGCGGTGACTGTTCTAAAAAAGATCGAAAATAAAATTTCTAGATTAGAAATGGTCAAAATGAATTTTCGTGCCAATATGGAAATGATACCGGAAAATCGGATAGCTGCAGACTTCTTATCGGAAAGTTTATCTCTGGAAACTGAATCTTATGAGGAAACTGCTATTAGCCGCCTATTACGCCTTACCACAGAACATCTTTATTTGGTCACAATTTCGTTATCAGCAGCCATTTTAACTTCAATACCACTGGGTATTGTCTCTGCGAAGCGAACAACATTGGGACAAATTATCCTTGCTATTGTTGGTGTTCTCCAGACCATTCCGTCACTGGCCCTTCTTGTTTTTATGATTCCGTTACTGGGTATTGGCGGACCTCCGGCCATTACGGCACTTTTTCTCTATAGTCTCCTGCCAATTGTACGGAATACATACACAGGTCTTCATGATATTCCTTCACATATTCGAGAATCTGCAGAGGCACTTGGGCTTCCACCGGGAGCGCGGCTTAGGTTGGTGGAATTGCCAATGGCGTCGCGATCTATTTTAGCAGGCATTAAGACGTCAGCTGTGATTAATGTGGGAACGGCAACATTAGGTGCACTTATAGGCGCCGGTGGTTATGGGCAATTAATTCTTACCGGTATTCGATTAGATAATATTTCACTCATCCTACAGGGGGCGGTACCGGCAGCCGTACTTGCTCTGATAGTACAAGGTGGTTTTGAGGCTTTGGAGAGATTTTTTGTGCCAAAAGGTCTGCGTTTGAAACCTACGGTTTGAGTTTTCATGGAGAGTAATTTTCTCCTGTAGGAGCTACATCACGCCTTTGACAAATATGAATATGGGGTCAGACCTTGATTAGTAATCCTTGTTAATCTTTCATTAATGTCATCATCTTTCGAAATAGTTGATTCCATAATAGTTACCCGTCGACTTATTGATGAATAACCAAGACCAAGCAAATCACCGACTTTCTGGTTATCATACCAACCAGGAGCGTTCCCGATTTTTTGTAAATTTTAGCAGCAATTTTTCATGACCATAAGCTAACTCATTACACATCCCCGGCCCTTCTTTTTAGATGGGAGATAAAAAGTGCTCTCCTGATAGAGGGAATTTAGGGATGTGTTTTAATACAAAAAAACTCCTTACTCAATAAAACCAGAAATCCTTGATTTTATTGGATCTTTTCAAAAAACCAGAATGTTACAAGAATTTTGAATGCTCTATGCTCTCTCCATGAATTTATACATATTCAAGTAAAATATTCACCAACTGCTTTCTTTTTTACAAAAAATCGGGAAGGCACCCTACTAAAAGGTACTGCCAATCTGTACTTCATAAAAGATAGATTAATAAATCACGATTTAGTTTATTTGAATCACCTATCCTAAAGGAGTATAAAAAAACGTCTGTATCGCATTTTAAAATCTTTGCAGCTTTCTTTAGAATGTTTTCAGGATCGGTATCTCTTGATACTTGCCGTTTTTGAGGAATTTCAACATCAGGATTCTCTGACAAATATTTGGACTTTATACGGTCAGCAAACTTCTGAGAACCCAAAATAAGGCCGTGACGAAAATCTTCTCATGTAGCAAATGATAAGGATTATCCATAAGAACATAGGCGTAAACCTCAACCTCAAACCTGTCCGACATATTTCCTAAAGTTTTCAGAAATAAAACACGATCATCATTGTCCCGCAAAATATCTCTTCTCTCATTGGCGCACGATAAGAGGTGATAATAAGCTCCTTTAATGCTATACGCCATTGTCTTGTCATCAAAGACAAGGCAACATAAACTGTCTTTTATTGTTAAGTGTTTAATAACTAATCAAGGTTTGACTCCCGCCGCCTTATTCTCTTATTTCTCTTTCCTTTGATGTTCAGTAGGGTCGATAAAATAAAAAAACTTGCAATTTTCTTTGTTTTTGCTAAGCTGACTGCCTGATAGAAAAAAGCAATTTCCTATCATCTCATCTCAACCATCCATCTGGCTTGGGAAATGAATCATGGACCGCTCTCTGTAGTATATGGCGCCCCTTTAAGACTGCGTGTAGAAAATCAGTTAGGTTATAAAACGGTAAAATGGATTGAATGAATTGAATTTGAGGAAAAACATGAAACGGTTGGCAAAGGCTATGGAGGCAAAAATGAAGATGACGAATACTTTGATTTATTGGCAAATAGTCAAACAATTAAGATATGTAGAAAATGGAACACTCATTTAAAATAGGCGACCATGTAAAATGGAATTCTGAAGCCGGATATGTATCAGGCAAGATTATAAAAATACATACCACCGATTTTGATTACAAGGGCTACACACATCACGCCTCCAAAGAAGACCCCCAATATGCCATCCAAAGCGATAAGACTGACCATATTGCAGTGCATAAAGGAAAAGCACTTACGAAATTGAGTAAATCCTAAATTCCGCAAACGATTTTCGTAGTATGAAAATCGGTATTTTCCAATACCAAAATTGGCAAAAAACATATAACAAACCTCTGTTTTTTAGCAATTGTGGTAGCTGAGTTGTGCTACTTTAAACAAAAAGACATAAAGATTAGCCCGAATCATTCATCCGGAAGCTATAAAATCAGAATGTGGCGATACTGTCCCTATCTGCGGTGTCCTTACAGCTCTTAGAAAATCAAAAAAACGAAAAACAAGATTTATTTTCTATGGAAACACTACTTCCAGCGACATGCGTTCCCACTTTTTCCATTCTTCATTATGCAGAAATTTCTCCGGCAATTTTAATGTCAATTGCCTGCTTCTCTCCACCAATTTTCCTGCCATAATGACTAACCACAACCGCATCGTCTTTACTTCCAAAATCAAATATCCTGCCTGCACTGACTCAAGGTATTCAAGCAATTCACCGGCAAAAAAACTACTGTCTCCGCGAAATACCTCCCTTACTCCCTTCTTCATGTATGCCATACATTTATTTACCCATAAAATTTAATACCGGTAAAAGCCTTGCATTTACTGTTAATCCTTTCCCATTCATCTCTGTGGTGATTTTAGGTTGTATTTTGTTGTCGGCTTTTGTTATATTCCACATCGAAATGGCTAATCTCCTTTCTTCTGTATTTTGTTATCAATATACCGCTGAATACTTCGAAAATTCTACCATTTCAATCCTATTCCTGCAACAAGGCTTTGCCTTGTTTGCTGGATTTAGGTAAATACATATTCATGGAAATAGAAAATAATGAATCTACAGACTTAAGACCAGAAGGAACTTGGCGCGGCCTTTGGCCGCAACCAAATTCAAAATACGAATATCGAAATACGAAACAAATTCAAATGACAAAAAACCCAATGCTCCAAACTTTACGTAATCCTCATCTAATCAATGCCTTACGGTTATGCATTTTGAAAAACGAGCATAAAAAACAAGAAGTTGATGGATAGTAGTACGAAAAATGGGTACTCCATTGGTAAATGTAAATATTCCTGAATTTATAAAGCAATTAAAAGCAGAGGTTAAATGGCAAACCAGCGACTAGTGGATACCACTAATAATTATTTGGAGTGTATGGCGACATATTATAAAAAAGGCGACATTAAAATATAATGCCCGGTATTGGGAAATGATATTCCCCCTAGGCAGGTAACTGCTTGTACAGTAAAATTGTCACAAGCCATCAGATTACCTTTCTGATAAGGATTTCACCTGAATTTGTAATTTTTGCTACAGTGCATGGGCAATAGTATTTATAGATTTGATTTATTCTATTGCTTTTGATGCAATAATAAAAAGGAAGCTTTAAAAAAATAATAATATGAATGCTATTAGTTGTTTATTTTTAGATATCGGAGGTGTATTGCTCTCAAACGGATGGGATTACAAATTCAGGCAGCGGGCTGCTGAACATTTTCACCTGGATGCGAATGAAATGGAAAACCGCCACGGCCTCCTGTTTGTAACGTATGAAGAAGGAAGGATAACGTTCAACGAATATCTTGATCGGATGGTATTCTATCAAAAAAGGGATTTTACCCCCGACCAGTTCAAAGACTTCATATTCTCCTTATCCACGCCTGATTTGGAAATGATTGCCTTTATTAAAAAAATAAAATTGCAATATGGACTAAAAGTAATTGCGGTTAGCAACGAAGCAAGAGAAATAAACGCCTACAGGATAAACAAATTTAAATTGAATGAAATATTTGATTTTTTTGTGTCCTCCTGCTATGTTCATCGAAGAAAGCCCGATGCAGCTATTTTTCGCCTGGCAATTGATGGCGCCCAGGCGCCCTTAGATGAACTCGTGTACATTGATAACACGCAAATGTTTGTAAATATGGCGAAGGGCATGGGTATCACCAGCATTCACCATACAGATTATCTATCAACAGCGAAAGCACTAGCAGATTTGGGGTTGTCTGTCAAAGAGAAAAGTATCGAATTTCAACCACAAAATTTAAAAGAAGAAACTTCAAGTCCTGTAAGAAAAATGATGCGTATAGGTGTTGCGTCTGATCATGGGGGATTTGATTTGAAAGTAAAACTGGTTGCGTTACTCAAAACTGCCGGCTACGAAGTAAAAGACTTTGGCGCTTATCAACTCAATACCGACGATGATTATCCTGATTTTGTTATTCCGATGTCGGAGGCAGTGGCTAATGGGGAAATCTCACGAGGTGTAGCCATTTGTGGGAGCGGTGTTGGGGCTTGTATTGCGGCTAATAAAATTGCCGGCGTTCGTTCAGCTTTGATCACCGATTCATTCTCTGCCCGCCAAGGGGTTGAGGACGACAATATGAATATAATGTGTTTAGGTGGTCGGATCACAGGGTCTGCGTTAGCCGGGGAATTGGTGCAGATATTTATCAATGCCAGGTTTAAGAATGAAGAACGATTCCTGCGACGCCTTAACAAAGTTTCCGTACTGGAAAGGAATAAAGATTAAAAACCAGAAATGGCTAAACAAATGTTAAAAGATATTATTGAATAGAGGCGAAGTTATCATGAACAGATAGCTACAACGACGGGTTTACATGAAAGTATCGGTGGCGTTTTTTATTTAAATGACGAAACGAAATCCATTCAACGAAAATCTTTATAATGCGTTTAAATTATCAACTTAAAACTTAAACAATTGAACAACATGAACCCTAAAACAGGAACACTTGAACAGCAGGGTATCAATACGGTTCGGATACTCGCTGCAGATGCCGTACAAAAAGCAAATTCAGGTCATCCCGGAACACCCATGGGGCTTGCATCCGTTGGCCATGTTCTGTGGGCGCAAATCATGAACTATAATCCCCAGAATCCAGCATGGGCAAACAGAGACCGCTTTATTTTATCCTGCGGCCATGCCTGCATGTTGCAGTATAGTTTTTTGTACTTAACGGGTTATCCCATCACGCTCGACGATATCAAAAAATTCCGGCAATTACACAGTAAAACAGCGGGGCATCCTGAATACGGATTGTTACCCGGTATTGAAGTAACGACCGGCCCGCTAGGGCAGGGATTTGCCAACGGCGTAGGGTTTGCCATTGCACAAAGATATATGGCAGCCCGCTACAATAAACCTGGTTTTGATATTTTTAATTATAAGGTTTATGCTATTTGCAGCGATGGCGATATTATGGAAGGTATTAGTTCTGAAGCTGCTTCTATAGCCGGACATCTTCAGTTAGGCAACATGATTTATTTGTACGACGATAACCATATAACTATTGAAGGCAATACCGATCTTGCATTTGATGAAGACGTGGCAAAACGCTTTGAAGCGTATGGCTGGCATGTTCAGGAGCTTCCGGATGGTAATGATTTAGGTGCTTTATCAACAGCAATAAAAAATGCGCAAAAGGAAACAGACCGTCCTTCACTGATAAAGGTGCGCACACACATTGGTTATGGCAGCCCCAACAAACAAGATACGGCCGCTGCACATGGCTCTGCCTTAGGCGAAGCAGAAGTGAAGCTCGTGAAGGAGAATTTTGGCTTTGACCCTGATAAACATTTTGTTGTGCCCGACGATGTATTAAATTATTATCGTGAAGCAGGTAAGAAAGGAATAGATAAAGAAAAGAACTGGAACGATCTTTATAAAAGGTACAAAGAAAAATATATCGAACTATCCAATGAATATGAGTTGTTGAGCAGCGGTAAATTACCGGAAGGATGGGAAGAGAGGGTGCCTGTTTTTAAAACTGAAGAAGAAATGGCGACACGCAAAGCCTCTGGCAAAGTGTTAAATGCAATAGCCGATTATTTGCCGAATTTAATAGGCGGCTCGGCGGACCTTGCTCCTTCTACCGACACCAACCTGGAGAAATACAAATCATTTTTAGCGACAAATTATGATGGTCGCAATTTTCACTTTGGCATCAGGGAACACGCCATGGGCGCTATCTTAAATGGATTAGTGCTTAGTAAATACCTCATTCCTTACGGGGCTACATTCCTGGTATTCTCCGATTACATGCGGCCACCCATCCGGCTGGCAGCGATTATGAAAATACGGCCCATATATGTTTTTACACACGACAGCATAGCGTTAGGAGAAGATGGCACCACCCACCAGCCCGTAGAACAACTCATCGGTTTGCGATCAGTTCCCAACCTAACAGTAATTCGCCCGGCAGACGCCAATGAAACCGTGCAAGCCTGGCGGATAGCAATTGAACATTCCGGTGGACCAGTTGCATTAATTTTAACTCGCCAGAAAATTCCGGTAATCGACCAGGAAAAATATACAAAGGCGATTGAATTGGAAAAGGGGGCTTACATTCTTTCGGAATCAAAAACACAGCCCGACATTATTTTAATTGGTACGGGTTCGGAAGTGCAGTTGCTGCTGGCAGCTCAGCAAAGATTAAAAGAAGAAAACATCGCCGCACGTGTGGTAAGCATGCCATCGTGGGAACTATTCGAAAAACAGGATAAAACTTATAAAGAAAAGATATTTCCCGCCTCATTGCGGAAACGACTGGCAGTAGAAGCCGGATCACCTTTGGGCTGGCTTAAATATGTAACTGACCAGGGCGACATCATCGGCATCGACAGATTTGGAGAATCTGCTCCTGGTGAAGAGGTGATGAAAGAATATGGCTTTACTGTGGAAAATGTAGTAAAAAGAGCGAAAGCTTTGATTGAATAATAACCTAAAAAACACTTTAAAAGATTGTTAACTTAAAACATATAAACCATGAAAAAAGCAAACATCGGAATTACCGATACAAACAGACAAGCAATTGCCGACCAGTTATCAAAAATACTGGCCGATGAATTCGTACTTTATTCCAATTTTCATGCAGTGCATGTGTATCTGGAGAAGCTCTACAATCAGCAACAGGAAATTGTAGATACCATAGCCGAAAGGATACGTGCCATTGGGCATTACGTACCCGCACAACTCAGTAAATATCTCGAACTCACCCATCTTTCTGGAAAAGCTATCGACAAGAACGACAGCAGAAGCCTTTTTGCAGAATTATTGGAAGACCACGAAAGCATCATCATTTTTTTAAGAGAAAATATAAATCCAATTGCAGATAAGCTAAAGGCAGAAGGCATCAGCGATTACATTACCGGCTTGATGGAATACCATTTAAAAACAGCCTGGATGCTCCGACCTCATTTAAGTTAGTGACGGATCGACCATGTATCTCCAGCTTCCCATAGTTGGGACAAGCATTCTCCGCCGGTTGGCGGAAGAAGAGAGCCCAGCCGCACCAGCCACACCAATAGCAGGTGCGCTGGCATTCTCTCCGTCGGCAGACGGTGGAGTTAGAGGCGGCCTCAGAAAGTGGCCATTAAAAACCAGAGCTTGTGTAAAGCAGCTAAATAGTTACTAAACAAGGATATTATCAAAGATGAAAACACTAATCGAATTATTGCAATACGGCCAGAGCTATTGGCTTGATAATTTAACGCGGGAGAAAATCACTTCCGGCGAATTGAAAAAAAGAGTAGATGATCAGGGGCTGAGGGGAGTAACCTCAAACCCAAGCATTTTCAACAAGTCGATTACAAGCGGTTCAGATTATGACGATCAGATTGCCAAATTGGTAAAAGAAGGCAAAGCCCCGGCGCAAATTTATGACGAACTTACCATAAAAGATGTTCAGGATGCCTGTGACATCCTGTTTCCGGTGTATGAAAAATCAGATGGCACCGATGGTTTTGTAAGCCTTGAAGTACCGCCTTATCTGGCACGTGATACGGAAGGCACCATAAAAGAATCCCGCAGATTGTATAATGCAGTTGGTAAGAAAAACTGCCTTATCAAAATCCCGGGAACAAAGGAAGGCGTTCCGGCTATCGAGCAGATGCTTTACGAAGGTGTCAACATCAACATAACACTTCTTTTTTCTATTGAAAGCTATGTTGAAGTTGCAAAAGCGTACATCAATGCCATTACACGAAGAGTTGCAGAAGGCAAGCCGATAGATCATATTATTTCCGTAGCAAGTGTTTTTATCAGCAGAATTGATGTACTCACCGACCAACTGCTCGGCCAGTACATTATCAAAAACGAAGAAAATAAAAACCCCAACCGAACCCATCCTTTATCGGGCAAGGCAGGAATTGCCACAGCACGATTATGCTATCAGCGGTTTAAAGAAATATTCAGCGGTGAGAACTGGAAAAAACTGGAAGAAAAAGGCGCTCATGTACAGCGGCCATTGTGGGCAAGCACCAGCAACAAAGACCCGCTCTACAATGATCTTCGCTACGTTGACCCGCTGATTGGTGAAAACACAATAAATACTTTGCCCGATAAAACGATTGAAACTTTTGCCAAACATGGAATCCTAAAAAAAGATGCCATTGAGGATGACCTCGATCAAGCCAGGGCTTTGTTTGGTGAACTAAAAAAGCTGGGTATTGATATCTCGTTTGTAACACAACAATTAGAAGACGAAGGCATCCAGAAATTTACGGAGGCTTATAATAAATTGATTAGCAACCTGGCAGATAAAAGATTGAAAATGCTTGGAGGCAAAACATCTTGATCAACCAAATGCTGAGGAAGGCAAAAAAATACAAGTCAATTGCTTGAAATTATGAAAGAGACAAAATTCGACTACGGAATGATTGGTCTCGGTACCATGGGGTGCAATCTGGTTTATAACATGAGCGATAATGGATACACCGTTATTGGTTTTGATAAGAATCGTTCCCAGGTGGAAACGCTCAAGAAAGAAGCTGGCACTGAAAAGATATCTGCCACATCAGACTTGAATGAATTTCTAAATACGCTAAAGACCCCTAAAGTAATCATAATGCTTGTGCCTGCCGGAAAAATTGTGGATGACGTTATTAGTGAATTAAAACCTTTTTTGTCAAAAAATGATTTACTGATGGACTTCGGTAATTCTCACTTTACGGATACCAACAGAAGGAGTGAGCAATTGGAAGAATCAGCCATTCATTTTATGGGTGTTGGCATTTCAGGAGGAGAACTGGGTGCCCGCCACGGGCCAAGCATTATGCCGGGCGGACCTAAGAAAGTATATGAGCGTGTGGCTGAGATGCTGAAAGCTGTTTCTGCCAAAGCGAATAATGAGCCTTGCGTAACATGGTTGGGGCCTGGCTCCGCAGGACACTATGTAAAAATGGTACACAACGGCATTGAATATGGGCTGATGCAACTCATTGCCGAAGCTTATCACCTGTTGAAGGAATGTGCGGCTATGAGCAATGATGAGCTACACACTGTTTTTTCAAAATGGAATGAGGGGGAATTGCAGTCTTATCTTATAGAAATTACCGCAGATATTTTTATGCAAAAAGATGAGCTTACCGACAGCCGGATTATTGACAGAATCCTCGACAGTGCGAAACAAAAAGGCACAGGCGCCTGGACTTCTGAAGATGCCATGAATTTACAGGTACCTATTCCGGTGATTGATATTGCCGTTTCCATGCGGGATTTGTCAGCTTATAAAAATGAACGAGAAGTTGCACATCAAAACATGGGAGGTTCTGAAGTGAAATTCACCGGAGATAAAAATGATCTGGTGAAATGGGTGGAGCAGGCGCTCTATTTTTCAATCATCACGGTTTATGTACAGGGAATGGCGCTGTTACAGGTAGCATCCAAAAAATATAAATACGATTTGAAATTAGAAGATATTGCTGCCATCTGGAGGGGTGGTTGTATCATCCGTGCGGCATTATTGGAAGACATCCGTTCTGCGTTTTCAAAACAGCCGGATCTTTCTAATCTTATACTGAGCGTTGCATTTTCAAAAAAATTAATGCAATCGCAAGAAGGTATTCGGAAAGTTATTCAGACAGGCGTCGGGTTCGGGATCCCGGTTCCTGCAATGATGGGGGCTTTGGCCTATTTCGACAGCTACAGGAGTGGGTGGCTTCCCGCAAATTTAATACAGGCGCAGCGCGATGATTTTGGCGCTCATACTTACGAGCGAAACGACAGAGAAGGAATTTTTCATACGCATTGGAACCAAAAGAAATAACATGGAAACCGAAACAAAAATAGGTCCCACAATTATTATAATACTTGGTGCTACAGGAGATTTAACCTGGCGTAAACTGATTCCCGCCATTTACAACCTCTGGTTAGACGGCTGGATTCCTGGAGAATTCGCGGTAATTGGGGTAAGTCGTCGTAAATACACCGACCCCGAATTTGGAAAACATTTGCATGAAGGCGTAGATAAATTTTCACGACAGGGAAAAGCAAAAAAAGATCACTGGGATGTTTTTACTAAATATCTGACCTACCTGCAAGGAGAGTTTGATGCTACATCTACCTATGCTGCCATCGGCAAACAGATAAAAGCTCTTGAAAAAAAGTGGAATGCCACAGCCAACAGTGTCTTTTATCTTGCTGTTCCGCCAAATCAATTCGAAGGAATTTCTATGAAAATAGGATCGTCGGAGCTTGCAGAAAATAAGGAGAAAAGCCGCATTGTCATAGAAAAGCCTTTCGGGCACAACCTGGAAAGTGCTATCAACCTTAATACCTTGTTGCATACCCATTTTGATGAATCACAGATTTATCGTATTGATCACTACCTGGGTAAAGAAACCGTACAAAATATTTTGGCATTCCGTTTTGCCAATGCATTATTTGAGCCGATCTGGAATCGGAATTATATAGATCACATACAGATAACTGTGTCAGAAGAATTGGGCGTCGAACACCGCGGGAATTATTATGAGACTGCAGGTGCACTTCGCGATATGATTCAAAATCACCTGCTCCAGCTGATGTGCCTTATTGCCATGGAAGCACCCATTTCTTTTGATGCCAACGAGATCCGTAATAAAAAAGTAGATGTACTGAACGCAGTGAGAAAAATGAAACCGGAAGAAGTACATAAAAATGCAATAAGAGGTCAATACGGTAGTGGATGGGTAAAAGGCAAAAAGGTTAAGAGTTATCGGCAGGAGCCTGATGTTTCCCCATCATCCAATGTAGAAACTTTTGCGGCAGTGAAACTTTATGTCGATAACTGGCGCTGGCAAGGAGTGCCTTTTTATGTTCGTACCGGGAAACGGTTGAATGAAACGATTTCCGTGATCACTATTCAATTTAAACCGGTACCACATCATTCCTTCCCGGTTGAAGCTATTGAAAATTGGCAATCCAACAAACTTATCCTTAATATCCAGCCTCATATGGGAATACAGTTAAGCTTTCAGGCAAAACAACCCGGACTTAAAATGCTTCTTAACCCTGTTCACATGTTGTTTAATTACCACGACACCTACACGGGCGGAACACCAGAAGCCTATGAAACATTGCTAATTGATGTCTTCCGGGGAGATGCAACACTTTTTATGCGTGCAGACCAGGTAGAAGCGGCATGGACAATACTAATGCCAGTGTTAGATGCATGGAAAGCAAACACTTCTCCTAATTTCCCAACCTATGATGCCGGGTCACACGGGCCACAGGATGCAGACGCATTGATAGCGGTAGACGGCCACAATTGGATCACAATACCTTTTGAAAAAAATGAAATTGCATCAACAAAATAATATAAGCGTTTTTCAGACTTCAGCGGCATTGGCACAGGCAGCCGCTGATTTAATGATTAAAATTTCGAAACAGGCCATCGAAAGTCGTGGAAAGTTTGTTTTGTCCTTATCGGGAGGCACTACCCCCTGAATGTCTGTATTCTCTTTTAGCAAAACCACCTTACCGGGATCAAATCCTCTGGAACAAAACCTTTGTTTTTTGGGGTGATGAGCGTTTTGTACCCTTTAATAATAAACTAAACAATGTCAATATGGCAAAAGCTTTATTGCTGGAGCACATTATATCCCATCAATAAATATTAACCCAATTCCTGTTGATTTAGAGCCGGACGAGGCTGCAAAAAAATATGAAGACGTCATTACAAAGGAAAAGAGACTCCTCGCTTTGATCTCATTTTTCTTGGCCTTGGCGAAAATGGCCATACGGCGTCATTGTTTCCCGGAAGTGATGTTGTTTTTGAAAACACACGGCTGGTAAGCGAGGTGTATGTAGCGGAACAACGGATGTATCGCATTACTATAACGCCACCTTTAATTAATAAAGCACATATAATTGATAAAGCACATAATATTGTTTTTCTTGTAAAAGGAATACCGCTATGACTACACTCCGGACAACGCTCGCCGAGATGGTGAACCGGACGGTTGAGCGCCTCTCCGGAGAAAAGAAGATATTCAGGGATACGCTGATAGGGAATATCAGGGAGTTTATTGATAACTTCGGTACGATGAATATCAACGACGATGCCGCGCTTGCCGCGGCGGTAGAGAAATGCAACAGGGCATTGAACGGCGTCTCTGTGGAAGCCATACGCAGCGACGATCAGTTCCGGCACAGCATAGCAAATAGTATGAAGACGG
Organism: uncultured Candidatus Kuenenia sp.; assembly: GCF_900696675.1. NCBI lineage: Bacteria > Pseudomonadati > Planctomycetota > Candidatus Brocadiia > Candidatus Brocadiales > Candidatus Brocadiaceae > Candidatus Kuenenia > uncultured Candidatus Kuenenia sp. Next base: position 33,409 of record NZ_CAADGZ010000026.1, read on the forward strand.
TGCAGGGGCAACTGGCGGGTATGATGATAGGTGCGCCGATAAGGAGATTAAGGAAGGTGGGGTCGTCCATAATTGATAATTACAGAAACAAAAAAATGACACCGGCGTTTAGCGAATGTCCTTTTTTTTAGCTATTACCAATTAACAATTTCGTTTGTTAATAAAGCAATTAGTTTTGGGGTAGTAAAGGAAGGAGAGGCATTAGTAGTAGACATAAAGCCGAGGGTAAATGCCAAGCCTGAATGTTTAGTGTGCGGGAAGAGAGTACCTGGGTATGATACACAGCCGTCCCGGTTATACGAGTATCCGTCAATATGGGGGGTTTCGAGTATTTTTCCGATATTCTCATCCCGACGCGCTACCTGTCCTGTTGACGGCATCCATGTAGAACTAGTATAGCGTTTCGGTAAAACATCGACATATTGTTTTCCATTATGAACAAAGACTGAACAGTCTTAAATCTTGTATTTACAAGGGATTGAATTTTCGATGCCCTCATAGTAATGATGCTATTTTATTTGTATATTTTAATGAAACGTCATACTAGTTCCCTGGTCAGAGGGTAAGGATCAGATGACCACCACCTATAAGGTATTCCTGTCCCGATGGGCGAAACGCCTGAGCTGAAAAGAGACAGCCGAGATATTCAAGTCCAGTTGGGACAGCGTATATCGAGCCGTGCAGTTTGTGGTTGCCTACGGCCTCTTGCCAGCAGGGACTTGGAGAATGTAACAGAAATAGAAATTGACGAGATACAAGTCTGGAGTGGTCGCAAGTATTTAACCCTTGTATATCAGCTTGATTCATATGCCAAAAGGCTTTTATGGAGTGGTCATGAGCGGAAGGCCAAGACCCTGCTGAAATTTCTCAATGAGTTGGGTAAAGAACGCTGTCTGAGAATCAAATTAGTTTGCAGCGACATGTGGGCGCCGTACCTGAAGATGATAGCGAAGAAAGCACCCCAGGCGCTTAATATTCTTGACTGTTTTCACATCATGAAGAAATTCAACGATGCCATAGACCAGATACGGAAGGAAGAGGTCAAAAAGCTCAAGGAGGAAGGCGCTGATAATGTTCTGGAAAAGAGCTGTTGGTTACTGTTGAAAAGTCCCGAGAACTTGACGGAAAAGCAAACGGTACGGTTGAGCCGGATAGTTAAGATCAACCTGAGTTCCGTAAAGTCATATTTAATGCGTGAAGATTTTCAGCGTTTTTGGGAATATAAGTATCTGGTATGTGCAGATAACCCAACTTAGACAGGCAGAAATAGTATCTCTTTTAATATCAATGCAATACGACTTTAGCCCTTTATTTTTCGGCAATACATCTTTGAGTTTTCATGTTTTATATCTCAAAGATTCAATATTTTGTGTTAAATTACTGTATAGTTTTTGTATAGTTCCCAAGAAATAACAAGGGATAACACCGTTTAGGATGTTATCCCTTTTCGTTTTCCCCACTGTAGTCAAAACGTAGTCAAAACGTAGTCAACTCCATCGGAATGGACAGGAATCTACAGGAATCAACAGGAAATTAATTTGCGATGCAACTTGTTTTGTGGTAAATTATTACAGTCATAAAAGACACACTTTTAGTCACTTATAAAAAATGGCAAAAAACTCAAAAATATCATTCATATCGCGGGCTTTTTATACACACAAAGGCGTATCAGGAAGCTTATGTTTACTTGCTATAATGCCTTGAGGGCGCTAAGCCTGCATAGCCAGAACAAAACAAGCACGAGATAAAAAATCTTACGAAGCACGAAGCACGGAACAAATTCCAAAATACAAAATCCCAATGAAAACCCCCGGGTTTTGAACATTAATACTCTTGCTCCCAAGCTGGATCTTGTGAACAAGTGTTTATTGTCCCTTCTACAGTCAGCAGTCTGCAACTGACTAATGACCAATATATTTTTTGTTAAGAAGTGATTAATTTTTTAAACGGTTAGAAGATTAACAATGCAATAATGCCATGGTTATTAATAAAAAAAAGGTGTTTGTTTTAGGTTTGGACTCAATACCACCGGAATTGCTTTTTGACCGGTGGCTGAATCAATTGCCCAATATTAAAAGATTGGTCTCTGAGGGGCTCTATGGGGGATTGGAAAGCACCATTCCCGCTATTACATGTCCGGCGTGGCCGTCAATGATGACAAGCGCCAACCCCGGAAGGCTTGGTTTGTACGGTTTCCGAAATCGTTCAAACTACAATTATGACGGATTATGTTTCGCAAGTTCAAAAACAATTAAAATTGATACTGTCTGGGATATTTTATCCCGGATAGGGAAGAAAGTTGTTTTGATAGGCATTCCCATGACCTATCCTCCAAAACCCGTAAACGGCTGTATGGTTACTTGTTTTATGACTCCGGACACAAAGAGTCAGTACACATACCCTGCCGGATTAAAGGCTGAGGTGGAGGGTATAACAAACGGATATATACTTGATGTTGATGAATTCAGGAGTGAAAAGAAAGAGTATATATTGAAAAAAATATATGATATGACCGAAAAGAGATTTAAGCTGACAAAAAAATATATCCATTCCAGGGAATGGGACTTTTTTATGATGGTTGAAATGGGGCCTGATAGGATACATCACGCATTTTGGAAATATTTTGATGAAACACATCCGAAACATCCGTCGGGTTCTGAGTATAAAGACGCTATTTTAAATTATTATAAATACCTGGATAAGGAAATCGGGGAAACACTTGCGCTTTTAGATGAAAATACAATGGTGCTTATAGTATCTGACCATGGCTCAAAAAAGATGGTTGGCGGTATTTGTATTAATGAATGGCTTATACAAAATTGTTATATGAAACTGGTTGAGTATCCGAAAACAACAACTCCCTTCAATAAACTTATGGTTGACTGGAAGAATACCTCGGTGTGGGGAGAGGGGGGCTATTACGGCAGAGTATTTCTAAACGTACAAGGCCGCGAACCACATGGTGTAATCCCCAAACACAATTATGAAAATTTCAGAAATGAATTAATACGAAAACTTGAAGATTTGCGGGACGAAAACGGAAACAATATAAATACAAAAGTATTTAAACCTGAGGAGATTTATTCTGAATGTGCAGGTGTTCCGCCTGATTTAATTGTCTATTATGGCAACCTTGATTGGCGGTCAATTGGCAGTGTTGGTAGCGGTTCCATTTGGGCAGATGAGAATGATACCGGCCCGGATGATGCGAACCACTCTCAACAGGGTATTTTTATTTTGAAAAAAAATGGGCATTTGGGTGGCATCAGAAAAAATGGCACTACCCTCTATGATGTTTCTCCGACGATTTTACAATATTTGGACGTTAAAATACCTGAAAATATGGAAGGACGGGTTATCGCATAATCAATGCCACAGCATCGGATTATTCAGAGGAGTATTCGGGTGAATAAAGGCTTTACCGTATGGCTTACCGGTTTGCCTGGGGCTGGCAAGGCAACAATAGCTCATTTGCTGAAAAATAGGTTAAGTGAAAATTATCAAATAAATGTTGAAGTACTTACAAGTGAATTAATCAGAGCAAACCTGTGCTCTAACCTTAAACATGCCAGGCACGACCGGAAAATCAATATCCACTGCGCTATTTTTATCTGCAAATTATTGTCACGGAATGGAATCGCGGTGATCTCTTCATTAGCATCCCCCCATCGGACATCAAGGGAAAAGGCTCGCAGGGAAACAGGCAATTTCATTGAAGTTTATGTCAAATGTCCCCTTGAATTATGTGTAGCAAGAGACGTGGAAGGTATCTATCAAAGAGCCTTAAATGGCAATATACTGCATTTCATGGGAGAATCTGATCCCTATGAAGAACCATTAAATCCCGATCTTGTCGTGGAAACAGACAAAGAAACCGCTGAAGAATCAACCGGTAAAATATTGAAAAAACTCTTGGAATTACAGTATATAGTGTCTGAACGAAAACGCTGTAAGCCTTGAAATACGTGGTAAAGGAGGTTGAAAGTATCTGCATGAAGGGTTGAAAGTATAGTGAGTAGATGTTAAACTTAGGGCGTAGAATAAGGGAAGCGAGG
>NZ_CAADGZ010000027.1:0-36910 GCF_900696675.1 uncultured Candidatus Kuenenia sp.
GATTTTTATGGCAGGTAGCAGAACTTAATGACATTGGTTTGCAACCTGAACCCGCCAGGAGTCGAGTAATGTTTACGTTGAATAGTTACATAATTTGAAAACATACCGACTTCTTTTTTTAATCCCGCCAAAATATCTTTCAGGATATCAGGCTCTGATGCATTGCCCCCGAAAACCTTGCTCTGTTTGGGAAAATCCCTCTTCATCAACGGTAAGGGATAGCGTAATTAACGGACAATCATTACGGCTCTCTTTTGATTTGTAGTGCCGGGCCTCCTTGCTCCCTCTTTTGCTACCCTCAAAGGATGACCCCTGGTATTTACTGGCTTAACGGCTTATCTATCCCTCGAATTGCGTCAGAAACTGCGTACATAGATTGGTAGGTCGGTTTTTGTTGGCATCTTAGCCTGAACCTGCTTTTCCTTAATACATCTGAATATTTTAAGAATGACATTTTTACGCTTAATTTTCTTGCCGCTGTTTACTTCTCTAAAATTACAAAAATGTAATCCTGCGTTAATCTCGTATTCATATACCATATCTTATAGTAAAAGTTACCGTAGTGCGATCCTTTCAGGTTCGCCTGCATATGTTTCGTATCATTTTGGGTCATTAAGAACTGGCAAAAGTGCCTACATACTGCCAAAAATCATAAAAATTATACTTAAATAGGGCACCTTATTTTTTAAAATGGTATTTTAGTGCGTATAACAAAAAAGGACATTCCTTTCATTCTCTGTCTATTTTTATTGGGCCTCTTTTTTTTCCTATTCTATACATGGGCAATACCGCTCATGGATCCCGATGAGCCTCGTTATGCCGCCACTGCACGGGGAATGGTGTTAGACAACAACTGGATTGTACCGTTTTTTAACGGGGAACCACGTATTAACAAGCCACCGCTCTTTTATTGGATGGTTGCCTGTTCCTATAAGGTCTTTGGAATAAACGAATTTGGTGCGCGATTCCCATCCGCTATGGCGGCTATTGGTACGGTATTGATAACATACCTGCTAGGGAAGAGGTATGAAAGCCGTAAGAGTGGCTTTTGGGCAGGTATGGTTCTAATATCAAGCCCTCTCTTTTTCCTTGTTTCCCGATTATGTATTACCGACATACTCCTTACCTTTTTTATCAGCGCCAGCCTGTACCTTTTCTTTGTTGAATACACGGAAAAAAACAAGAACATGCCCAGAAAATGTTTTCTTTTTTTCTTACTGGGCATGGTATTTCTCGTAAAGGGGCCGGTAGGGGTACTGTTGGTTGTTTTAACCATACTCTGTTTTCTCGCATGGATGCGCGACCTTCGATTTGTCAGGAAGCTTTGGTATTTACCAGGATTCCTGCTTTTTCTGGGCGTTATTTGTGCATGGGGTATCCCTTTCTGGCTCTCTTTAGGCACGAAACAGATTTTCGGATTAATTACACAGGAAACGACAGGACGGATTATTCATGGTTATGCCCATCAGGAGCCATTTTACTATTACCTGCCGGTGATCCTGGCGGGTTATTTTCCATGGTCGTTGTTCTTATGCGCGGTATTTTTCAATATCTTCAAAAAACGGACTGTCTTGCCTGTTGAGGAAAAAAGACGAGTATATTTTTTTTGCATATGGTTTGTCCTTGCCCTGGTCTTTTTTTCCCTTTCGCGCTCGAAATTGATGACCTACATTCTTCCCATTTCTCCTGCCATTGCATTGCTCACTATTTCGCGTTACCGATGGGAAAAAGAAGGCATCGCAGGAAAAAGTATTCGGTGGATATCATGGCTTTCGTTGGGGTTTTCAGTAGCACTCCCCATGGTTTTGATTTCCACCATGTCAAAGTGGGTTCCCGCGAATTATACAATGCCAACATATCATGTTGTCATTCCAGTTATGATTCTTTTCATTGTAGCACCGACCGCGTTTTACGCCATTTATTACAAAAAAGGCTTTTTATCGTTACTGAAGGTGTATTGTTTCACGCATGGTTTATTCCTCCTGGCTGTTATTATATTTGTAGTGACATATGTGGGAACCTTTCGTTCTACCAGGGACATTGTTAATAAAAGCCATCTGTATGAAACAAATGATTGCACTCTTCTCAGTTATGCCAAGACATTGCCGAGCTTAGTCTTTTACAGCGACAGAAATGTAATAGAAATAAACCCGGATGCATCACTTCAAACAGCCAATTTCGACAAGGGAAAACCCATTTACTTTGTAATGACTTTGCATTCCTTTCAGAAAAAAAAGGATTGGTTGCTGAGAAATAGCTTCCATATTGTAGACCGGGATAGCGCATACATTGTATTGAAAAGTGAGAAATAATTGAAAGCTATGACATGCATACAATTACGGTTCTTTCTGAAGAACAAGTATTGTCATAGTTGCATTTGCCGGACAGCAGTATAACGGTGATTGGGTTAGGTTTTGGAGTTTTTTTTGATCCATTGATTGTGCAATTGGATGATAAAGGGCGAATGTATTAATAAGAAATTTTAAAAACAAGGAGAATTTTTTATGGTTGAGCATATGACATTGGCTGTTACCTGGTTTGGCAAACAACATCGCCTGTTCGGACTCGACTGGAGCTACCTTACGATACTTGGGTTTATTGGCAATGCGGTCTTCTCCACACGGTTTTTTATACAGTGGATTGCCTCGGAAAAGAAGGGAAAGAGTGTCATTCCCGTATCATTCTGGTATTGGAGTATAGCGGGAAGCATGATCATGTGCGTTTATTGGATTATGGAACGTAGTCCTGTCGGCATATTAGCCTACCTGCCGAACTCTCTGATCTATATGCGCAATCTCCATTTGATCAGGCAGCATAAGCTTGCGGCAACGGCATCCGCTTCCACGCAAACTCCGCTTGAGGAAAGTTGAGGAATTCGCCTATGTCAAAGGATGAAATATTCAAAGACAATGTGCCGGCAGTGGCGGACTTTGTCTTTGGAGAGAAGGTCGCTTCCGTGTTTGACGATATGCTGGAACGTTCTATTCCTTTTTATCAGGAAATCCAGAGGATGATCGTGGAAATGGCCGTTGATTTTGCTGTCGAAGGAACGAATGTATATGATCTTGGTTGCTCAACCGGCACCACCCTCATCAATATAGGTGAAAATATTAGCCGTAAAGTAAAATTCATTGGTATCGATTCCTCGCAGGACATGCTTGCCAGGTGCAAACAGACTCTCTCCAAGCGCCGTTTTGCCGGAGAATACGAATTGATCTGCAGCGATTTGAATCACGGCGTTGCGGTCGAAAATGCATCGGTGGTACTCATGGTTTTAACGCTTCAATTCATCAGACCATTAAAACGGGACAAAGTAATCAGTGATATAGTGAGGGGATTAAATGAAAACGGATGCCTTATCCTTGTAGAAAAAGTGCTCGGGGAAGATTCGTTATTCAACCGTCTCTTTATAAAATACTATTATGATATGAAAAAACGAAATGGGTACAGCGAATTGGAAATCTCCCAGAAACGTGAGGCGCTTGAAAATGTATTGATTCCATATAAACTCCTGGAAAACAGAGAACTTCTGTTAAAGGAAGGTTTCCGGTATTGTGACGTATTTTTCAAGTGGTATAACTTTTGTGGAATGGTGGCAGTAAAATGATGATTCCAATAGGTACGTTCTTTTTTCGATACCGGAATGTCCTTTTTCCATTGGTATTTGTGCTGCTTTTTTTTGAGGGAACGTGGCCGATATGTGAAAACGAACTCATAGAAAACCTGGAAATTGTCATTGGCATTATCGTGGCATTAAGCGGGCAGGCATTACGGGCGCTTACTATAGGACTGGACTACATCAAGCGTGGTGGCAAGAATAAACAGGTATATGCGAAAACACTTGTGCAAAACGGCATGTTCGCCCATTGCAGAAATCCCCTCTATTTGGGAAATCTTTTGATTTTCACGGGTATTGGCGTCGTCGCAAACTCATTGCTATTTGTCTTGTTTGGTATTCCGTTTTTCCTGTTTGCCTATATGGCAATCATATGTTCAGAGGAGAACTACCTTGAAAATAAATTCGGACAAGAGTTCAAGGATTACTGTAAACGGGTCAACAGGATTATTCCGGACTTTTCAGGCCTGCCTACCACCATTCAAAGTATGGAGTTCAGTTGGAGAAGGCTTATTATCAAGGAATATACTACTACCTTTTTGTGGATAACCGGCGTACTCCTTCTCATTATTAAGAATATCTACCTTGGCAGGGGCTATGAGACAAGTAAATACACATTATTGATCTTGTCCGTTTTTCTTCTGATGGTATTTTTAGGGTTTTGTACTGCCTGGTACCTGAAAAAGAGCAAAATACTGAGATTGAAGTGAGTAGTGTGTGAGTGAATTTGGGACGGCAAAGACAACGCTGGAATTTACCCAGTGAGTAGAATACCCAGGCAAACGGTCAACACGTAAAAACATTGCTTCGAAGAATGTAGAAATACTGAAATTCACTCTGGAAAGCACAAAGCCAGACATCATCTATAAACTAAAAATGGCCTTCTACGATATCCTGCTGGCCAATAAAAACCTTTCATTTACGACAATAAATGCCGTCAACCTTTAATACAAAATACAAAAGGCTGAAATCCTAAAGGTCTTAGAATCAAGATGGATATTCCTATACAATCGGGATACGAAATGAAGAGTTTAGCCGTATTACAAGGTTATAAAAAGTTCTTTTTGTTTTTCACAGGACATAAGAATTTTTGGGTTAAGGGCCTGGAGATACTTACCTGGATGTTTCTTCCGGCGGTGGTTTTCTCCGGATGCGCTTCGTATCATCCAAGATATCTAACCTCGGAGGTCGTAGAGGAGAAACTTACCGTTCCTTCTACAAAGGATATTTGTATTATGGCCGGATCTATTGATCACCCTGTTCTGAAACCTATAGACTTTGACGACCGTGACGGACTTTCACCGAATGAGGCGGCAGTTTTGGCCGTCCTGCTGGATCCCTCCCTTACGGTGGAGAGAGACCACCGTCTCCTTGCAGGGGCGCAATTGCTGCAGGCCGGGTTATTGCCGAATCCACAATTCTCTTACAATATAAATTTTCCCACCGGGGGGCCCACAGAGGGTCTCGTAAACAATTTCGCAACCAATCTCAACTGGGATATTAAATCCCTGATAAGCCGGTCCGCCAGGGTGGATGCGGCGTCCGCAAAACAAGCGGAAGTAAATCTTGCTGTTGCCTGGAAGGAGATGCAGGTGGCACAGGGGGCGCGTATGGCCGTTTACCAACTTTTGGCCCTGAATAAACAGGCTCAGGTCAGAAAGGAAATGGAACAACTATTATCTGAAAATGTCCACCGTGTTCGTCAGGCGGTTATGAATAGCCTTCTTACAAAACTTGACCTGGCCGCAGCCGAGGCTGCCTATAATCAGGCGCAAGTTGCATTGTTACAAATCACACAGGAATCGGGTCAGCAGCTCCTGACGTTGAAACAGCTTCTCGGCCTCCCTCCCGATTATGAGATAAAATTGCAGGACAACATTGAATTGATGGATAACATTGATATTTCATCACTTGAACAGTTGACTGCAAGCCTTGATACACGTCGGCTGGATTTGCTGGCATTACGCCAAGGTTACAAAAGCCAGGAAGCGACGGTGAGGGAGGCGATTCTTACACAGTTCCCGATGATAAACCTGGGCGTCAATCAAGCGCAAGACTTTGGCGGTTTCTATAACGCCGGTCCGGGTATTACCATAGGAGTGCCCATCTTTAATCGCAATCAGGGAATGATAGCTTTCGAACGCTCCACCAGAAAACAACTCTTTGATCAATATGTTAACAGTGTTTTTGCGGCACGATTAACTGCCGCCAAACTTTTAAAAATCATGCTTTCTCTCAACAACAGGATTACTGCCTCCAAAGAGGCCGTTCAAGTATTGGAAAAGCTCCTTCTCACTTACCGGCAGGCGTTGGAACAAGGTTATTCAGATGTAGTTATCTATTACAATACATGGAGCAGCCTGGCGCAAAAACGTATTGACCTGATTCTCCTGAAACAACAACTGGCGGATTCACGTTTCGCATTTGAACTTGCCGTCGGAATATACAGTATAGAGGAATAGCGCAATGACTCAAAGAATACGAGTAAAAGTGGCAATTGGAATAGCGATAACCGTGGCTATCGTGTCGTTATCATTATACTGGTGGTGTAGACAGCCTGGACCGCCAACCGTAGTATCCGGAGGCGCCGGTCAGGTAATCGTAGAGGACAGTTCTCCTGTGGCAAAAGTTAAAACTGTTCCGTTGAGCTATGGCCGTATTAACGAAACGCTTACGGCGTATGGAATAGTGGAACTGCTTCCGAGTACTATTGAAATATACAATGTTACCTTTGAGTGTATTATCACCAGGGTGCTGGTAACGGCAGGACAGGTTGTTAACCCCGGTGAATTGTTACTTATAATCAAGCCCAGCCCTGATACACAGTTAATATTCAAACAGGCACAGGACGAACTTGAATCCGTGCGTCTGGAAGAGGCGCTTCTGAGCGATCGCATCAAGTTACAGTTATCTACAAAGCAGGACATGGTGCCGGTACAACTCAGGAGCCGTCTGGCTGAAAAGAAACTCAATAGTTTAAAAGAGCGCGGTGTTGAATCGATGAAGGAAATCAGGGCTGATTCAGCAGGCATTGTGTATTTCATCGGAGCGCAGCCGGGTCAAACCGTGCCGGCGGGCACAAACCTCCTGCAACTGGCGAATGAGGACCAGATCATTGTCCGCCTCGGGGTTGAGTCCGATGACTTTAACCGGCTTGAGAAAGGTCAATCGGTAAAATTGAAACCCATTCTTGCACCAGACTCTAAATCTATTGAAGGGACCATCCAGACAATTACCCGCCGGGTCGATCCCATTACACGTCTCGTCAGTGTGATGGTTAAGCCAATGTCCGAAGGTAAATTGCTGCTCAATGACTACATCGAAGGGAAGATTATCGTAAGTTCCCGTAATGCCTTACTGGCCCCTCGCGAAGCCATTCTGCCTGATAGCGGCGGACATAGTCTCTTTACGGTCATGGGAGGTCATGCCGTGAGACATCTGGTGGAAATCGGATTGGAAACTTCCGGGAAAATGGAAATAATCTCAAAAGAGCTGAAAGAAGGTGATCCTGTAGTAGTGTTGGGAAATTATGAGTTATCTGATGGTATGCCGGTCGTGGAGGAGCGGAAACAATGACAATCCCACAGTGGGCGCAGCGTCATCACCGGTCTATACTCTTCGCACTGGCGGCTTTTGCAGCCGCAGGCATTTTCGCCGGAATGAGTATGCCCATAAGCCTTTTTCCACGAATGAATTTCCCCAGAGTTTTTGTGAACATAGAGGCGGGAGACTGCCCTGTGGAACGCATGGCAGTAGAGATTACACAGCCGGTTGAAGAGGCCGTACGTTCCGTGCCCGGTGTGCGTAACGTACGGTCAAACACCAGCCGCGGAAGCGCAAACGTGTCCGTAAATTTCGACTGGAATGTGGATATGCTATCGGCCATGCTTCAGGTGGAATCGGCTATCAACCAGACGCGTGGGTCGCTTCCAACCGGGATAAACTTTCTGGTGAGAAGAATGGATCCCACGGTATTTCCGGTATTGGGGTACAGCTTAATTTCGGATACACGTTCTCTTGTGGAATTACGTGATATTGCCCTGTTCCGTATTCGGCCTGTTTTGTCAACGGTTACGGGCGTTGCTCGTGTCGGTGTGTTGGGAGGCGCTGTCGAGGAGTACCAGATCGTTGTCAATCCGAGAAAACTGAATTCATTCGGATTAACCATTGATGATGTGGTTAAAGCAGTTTCCGGGTCAAACGTCATTAAGGCCGTGGGCCGTATAGAAGAAAACTATAAACTGTATCTTGTACTTTCCGATACGCAGTTTGGGGACATCAGTCAAATTGAACGAACAATACTACGTTCCAACATAAATGGAGTGGTGTATCTGGAAGATGTTGCCACGGTGAGCCAAGGCACAATGCCGCAATGGACGCGTGTGAACGCGGATGGACACGAAGCGGTTTTGTTCCAGGTTTATCAGCAACCAGGCGGAAACACGGTTCATATAACCGATGAATGCAGGGTAAAACTCAAGGAGTTAAAAAAGATTATACCCCCGGATGTCAGTGTCTCAAACTGGTATAATCAAAGCGATTTAATCCTGGCATCTGAGCGCAGTGTACGAGACGCGTTTGGAATCGGTATTGGACTGGCGGTACTGGTTCTTCTCATATTTCTTCGCAATCTGAAATTGACCCTGATAGCTGTGATAACCGTTCCCATGTCGCTGGCTGCCACTGTACAGATTCTTGCATGGCTGGGCATGAGCCTCAATATCATGACCCTTGGCGGCATGGCGGCAGCCGTAGGTCTGATCATTGACGACATCATCGTTATGATTGAGCACATCATCAGGCGTTTGCGTGGAAGCAGCGGCCATTATGCGGAGCGCATTCATGAGGCAGCGGCCGAATTTACCCTTCCGTTGGCAGGTTCTTCCGCCTCAACAATTATCATCTTTGCGCCGCTGGCATTTCTCAACAGCGTCACCGGAGCATTCTTCAAGGCGCTCTCTTTGACGATGGCCATGTGCCTTGCCGTCTCTTTCTTAATAGCCTGGCTGGCTGTGCCGCTGTTCGGGCGCCATTTGCTGAAACAAAAGGACACGGAACAAGCGGAGGGAGGACACATGACCACCGCGGCACACAACCTTTACGATGCCCTGATGCGGATTATATTGCGGAACCCGTTGATAATCCCGCTGGTAATCATGCCTTTTCTTACACTGGGATATTTTGCGTATCAACATACGGGTTCGGGTTTCTTACCCTCTATGGATGAAGGAGGCTTTATCCTGGACTATCGCACAAAATCGGGCACATCACTATCAGAAACCGATCGGCTGCTACAGCAGGTGGAAGAAATCCTGCAGACAACTCCGGAAGTCCAGACATACTCGCGGCGGACCGGACTAAGCTTGGGTGGTTTCATTACTGAGGCCAATGAAGGCGATTTCTTCATCAGGCTAATACCTATGCCAAGACGCGGTCTCGATGATGTTATGGATGAAATCAGAGACCATGTAGTGCATGAGGTCCCCGGTATAGAAATTGAGATGGCCAAACTTATGGAGGACATTATCGGAGACCTGACGGCCGTTCCTCAACCAATCGAAATTAAGTTGTTTTCAGACAACGGCCTCCTGCTGCAACGCCTGGCGAGGAAAACTGCCCGGGAGATAAAAGACATACCCGGCGTTGTAGATGTCCGTGATGGGATAGTTCTGGCTGGTGACGCTATTGAAATTCATGTGGACAGGGTAAAGGCGGCGCTGGAAGGCATGACGCCTGGAGAGGTGACGCAAACGCTGGAAAACTCTTTGAGGGGCAACGTCGCCACCAATATTCAATCCGGTCCGAAAATGGTTGGATTGCGTGCGTGGATACCGCACGAGGACCGTTTTTCAACAGAAGACATTAGAAACCTGAGACTTCGGTCATTGGACGGGCATATCTTTCCACTCAAACGAATTGCCAATATAAAACCGGTTGCCGGCCAGTCACAGATCGCGCGGGATAATCTGAAACGAATGATTGCTGTAACCGGAAGAATCAGCGGAAGGGACATGGGATCCACCGTTCATGATGTCATCAGGGCGCTGGATCAACCCGGCTTCCTGCCAAAAGACGTTTACTATACAATTGGAGGTTTATACGAACAGCAACAGGATGCATTCAGAGATCTTGTTACTGTTTTCGTAGCAGCAGTCCTTTTGATCTTCGTTCTGCTCTTATTTCTCTTCGAGAGTTTCCAGGCAGCCATAGCGATGATGCTGACAACCCTCCTCGCGTTAGTGGCCGTCTTTATCGGGTTGTGGATCACCCATACCGATTTGACCATCACCGCCATGATGGGCATGACAATGATCGTGGGCATTGTTACCGAGGTGACGATATTCTTCTATTCGGAATATCGTAATCTGCCGCGTGGCGGCATTACTCCAGCTCAACGACTGATCCTGGCAGGCAAGAACCGAATGAGGCCCATTGCCATGACCACCCTTGCGGCAATCTTCGCCCTTGCTCCCCTTGCATGGGGCATCGGTGAGGGCGCTGACATGCTGCAGCCTCTTGCGATAGCCATCATCTCCGGCCTTGTGGTGCAGATGCCCCTTGCATTGATAGTGCTTCCTGTATTCCTTATGGTACTGTCAAGGATCAAGGACAAAGATAATTTGTGATACAGTCGAGACGGCTATAGGTGGAAGAGCAATGTCATTAAGTTAAGAATATTTGATCAAAAACAACCCCCTTTATCCCCCTTTTCTAAGGGGGACTTTTGCGGCAGGTAGCTTAACTTAATGACATTGGGTGGAAGGGTGGTAACAACGGTTGTAAGAGATATAATGGCAATCGCCCTTATTGGCGGTCTTATTGCTTCAACACTTATTATACTCGTTGTCCTGCCGGCCGCATATAAACTCGGCCAAAAAGCGTTCAAAGTCAGTTTCTAAGTTCATTGTAAAGGAATTTTCATTTTTTTATGCGGGTTAGCGGGCATACATGGCAGCAAATCCCCATTCGAAAAGGGGGGAGGGGGTTGTAAAAAACGCCAGAAGAAAACAACCCCCCGAATCCCCATTTATTAAGGGGGACTAACTTGACATACGGTTTCTTCGGGAAAAGAGGTTTTCAAATGATCAATATTTTTAGGAGACAGCGAACACCATTTTTTGATTTATTCGTATTGGCAATACTCTCCGCAGTGGTTCTGTTCCTGGCCCTTGGCCAGAACAGGCATTGGTCGAGCCGTGAAATCCGCCATGCGGAGATTATCCGGGAAATGGCAGAAAGCGGTGACTATCTCGTGCCAAGGCTTCTAGGTAAAGTATACTATGACAAGCCACCGGTTATGCATGCGCCGGCGGCGCTACTCACCCGTTTGATGGGTGGGCCTAGTATGACAATTGCACGCTTGCCTTCCGCCGTAGCTGGTATGATAGGAATACTGGCGACCTATGGGATAGGGCTTCTGTTTTTCGACCGACGCACCGCATTGATCGGGGCCATAGCATTACTTGGCACGATAGGGTATAGCAAAATGGCCCGCGAAGCAAGGCCCGACATGATCCTGTGTGCCTCCATCTTGTTGTCGTGCCTCTGCCTGGGGCTGGGCATGAAAAAGCAAATAGGCTTTCCACGAGTATTGTGGTTGGTTTCCGCAGGACTATTTGCAGGGCTTGGGGCAATAACTAAGGGGCCCTATGGGGTACTTGTGCCCGTTCTTTTTGCGGTTTTTGCCCCTATTCGCAGGCAAGACTTCAAACGACCCCGGTCAGATTGGTTTTGGTTCGCTTTTGCACTTGTGGCTGTTTTGGCGATCTGGGCGATCCCTGCATACCTTCGCGACAACGGGGAATATCTCAGAAATGTACTTTCTCAGCCGGATCTTAATGTGACCAAGAAGGACAGCGGAAACCCATTTTATTATCTGAGTCACGGGTTTCTGTATTCACTGCCGCCCTTACTTTTCCTTCCTTGCGCAATTGCAGATTTAAGACGTCGTGGTTACTCTGCCCCACTCGCAATTGCGGGAGCGCTTTTTGTTATTATTTCATGTATTCCAAAAAAACGGCCTCATTACTTTTTGCCGCTGGAACCGTTCATTGCGCTTGGTATTGCAAACGCTCTTGTCCATTATTGTAAATCAAGCCAACTAGTACGCCGTGCGGCATGGTTGATAATACCTCTTCCGATAATTGCAATACCTCTTTACTTTACAACTATCCAGCCCCTAATCCAGCCATATAAAAACTCAGAAATGTATCTTGCACAGGAAGTTTATAAAGTTACCGGATTAAATGCTCAAATATACTGCTCGTCTGGTGACGCAGAGGTATTGGCATGGGTAGGACAACAATATAAAAGAATTCATAGGTTAAATACTAAAGATCCTCACCTGTCAATTCGAGATTTGTGCAATGCAGAGGCAAATTCCTATTTAGTTATCAGCGAAGATGACCTGAAGTCTATTTATAAGGATGCTGAACCATTTCTAAAAAAGCTAATTCTTCAACGGAAGGCACATAATAAAAAGAAGATGCTTTTTCTTATTGGTATGAAAGACACATGAATTGCCTTGAAGTTTCAGAGTCTCAGTTAATACCGCAAGATATGGTATCTCATGGCAAAATGAACGTATTTTAACCATTAAATTTCACAAGAGATGCATTTTGCCATAAAATCATCCTCCTGTTACCTCTATCAAAATTACAAAAAATTAATTTTTCTTTTTTCTTGAATTCATGTAATATTACGCCTTATATCATAATTTCCTATAGAAATCTTGCTCGTCTTCCTGACAGCGTATTACTTTTGTCGTATGTGCTATCCAGCTACTTTTCTGACAAATATCCTCTTTTGGAAATGGTAACATAATGAGAATTCACCAGTTAATTCAAAAACCAACCTCTCTCAGGGTAACAGTCCCGATTGTTTTATTCATTTTATGCTTCTTCTCCTTTGAAGTATATGCCTTGCTTTTGCAGCGTTTTGAGGGAAACGAGAAACTCCCGCCGTTATCCGGCAATTTTATGCACGTCAGAGAAGTGTTGACACAGGAAAAACCTATGGAAGCATTCCGGTTTGCCGTTTTTGGTGATACGAAAAGCACTGGCACCTTTGAAAAGATTGCCGACGAACTAAAAGAGGAATCATTGTCGTTTGCTGTCTTTCTGGGGGACTTTGTGCGCCGGGGCACGGAAGGTGAGCATGCTTATTTCAAGGCGGAGTTGGCCAGGGAAATTGCATTTCCATTTCCAACCTTTTTTCTTGCAGGCAATCATGATAGCGATACTAATAATTTTCCTATATCGAGATTTGAAGAGGTCTACGGCCCGAGTATTTTTTCCTTTACCTATCAGGAATGCCTCTTTGTCTTTCTCCGTATCCTTGACAAGCCATATTCCACAAAAGAGAGTCTCCTGTTCCTGGAAAAACTCATTTCGGAAGACGCTTCATCACGACACAGGATGATATTTGTGTTTTCACATATTCCGCCACCGGTTTCTTCCGTCATCGATGCCAGAGAATTTGAAGGCTCAGAGGAGTTCGTTTCATTGGTGGAAAAACTGCATGCAGACTATGTAATAACAGGCGACTATCATGGGTACGCAAGAGTAAAGAAAGGGAATACCGTGTATCTGGTTACCGGTGGTGGTGGCGCACACCTCAAAAAGAATAAATATGGCTGTTTTCACCACGCAATGGTTATCGACGTATCGGAGGACAAGGTTGTTGAAAATATACTCTTTATCAACAGAAACGAAGACCTGGAAGACAGGATTGAACGGTTTATCCTGGCTGATTTGTATCCATGGATGAAAGGGCATTTTGTTATAATAATTTTTTCCAATATAATACTGATCACTATTGTTGTTTGGTTAGGAGTTAGTATACGCCGAAGCATACAACAGACCCTATTGTCTTGAAACGGATAATTGTGTTTATGCGGTGAAAATCCCACTTAAGAAAGAAATCTAAAAAACTTATTTTATACTACCCCCCTGCTTTCCCGATCAATGTTGGAATGATATCCATTGTTCAGGGTTTGTGCAAGACCCGCTAGCTCCGAGAGATGCAAAAATTATACTGATCATGGTTTTTGGCGTATGCGCCAAGCGCGATGGACTTGATTCCTGATTTCGTTATGTAAGATAAATATAAAGATAAAGCTAAAATAAACAGAAAGTTAATCTTTCAACATTTTGCTGTTTTTAACAGGCAGGCAGGGTAATGGTAAAAGTACTGCCCTTATGGAGTTTGCTTTTCACAATGATATTGCCATGATGAGATTTGATAATCCATTGGCAGATACTGAGTCCGAGCCCTCCCCCGCTGGTATCTGCACTACGGGCTTTATTTGCCCTATAAAAACGGTCGAATATATAAGGAAGTTCTTCCCTTGAAATGCCTATCCCACTGTCTTTGAGAGCCACTCTTACAAAATCGGCGTTTTTGGAAAGGGTCAGACTGATTGAACCTTTCTGGGGGGTATATTTTATGGCATTATCTATGAGATTCAGGAAAAGCATTCTCATTAGTAGCTCATCTCCAGCAATAAATGCCTCTTCAGTCTTTTCTATGGATACGGAAATATGCTTTGCTTCGGCGATGAGCATGAGTTGGTCGGCAATATCCGTAATGACATTACTTAGATTCATCCGTTCCCTATGCATTTCATATCGCTTTGCATCCGCCTTTGCTAAAATAAAGAGATTTTCTACAATCTTGGAAAGTCTTTCAAGGTCCTCAAGCGTATTGGCAAGAATCCGTTGATAGTTCAGCGCAGTTCTTCCTTTGCGTAAGGCAACTTCTATTCCTGTTTTCATAATGGTTATCGGCGTGCGCAATTCATGAGAGGCATCCGCGGTAAACTGACGGACCTGGCTAAATGAATCTTCCAGACGGGACAACATGCTGTTTATTACGGTTGCAAGATTGTTCATTTCATCTTTCGCCGGGTGGACTGTCAGTCTTTCATTCAGGTGTTCAGTCTGAATATTGCGAAGTTCCTGTATCATATGTTCTACAGGTTTCAATGCCTTTTTCGCCATCAAGCGGCCTCCCAGTAAACTGCCAACAATTGCAAAGCCTCCTAAAGACATAAGCAGCATTAAAAACGTTCTTGAAGTTTTATCCTTTTTAAAAACAAATCCGATCTGAATCATTTGTTTGCCATCATCCATGGCCATCGTAATAATACGCAAAGGATGACCCTTTGCGTTTTTAACTGTCTTGTAATAGGGCTTTCCTGAAAGAATGTCTTTTATCTGGTGACTGCTTAAATGCAGGTAGTTATCTGCAGTACTGCTCGACAGGAATTGAACATTTCCTGTGTGATCAAGAATTGCAACATATTTTTCATGTGCCCACTCCTCTCCGCTTTCCTTTGAAATACGGATTGCATATTCTTCCAGATTCTTCTTACTGAGCTGCGCATAATGTACAATGCCGTCGGCCTCCTCTTTCAGCCCGATATCAATGCTTTTGCTGTTTACATAAGAAAAGGTAACATACGTGAGAATACCAAAGAGGAATAATGTACCCCCCAAAATGCAGGTGTACCAGAAGGTAAGTTTGGTGCGAATTGTCCAGGATATCAAAATTATTTCTCTTTCATTATATAGCCTACACCCTTTATGGTGTGTATGAGTTTGGTTTCCCGGTTTTTGTCAATTTTATTTCTCAATCGATTCACAAAGACATCCACGACATTGGTAAAACTGTCGAAATTGTAATCCCATACATGTTCTGTGATTTGTGTCCTGGTTAATACGATATTAAGATTCCTCAGGAAAAACTCCAACAAGGCAAATTCTTTATTGGTAAGGTCTATTGTCTCTCCGTTTCTATAAAGGCGGTGTGTTGCTAAATCCAGAGAAAGGTCTGCAACCGTTAATTTTGTTTGATAATGGACCTTTCCTCGTCGAATTAAGGCCCGTATGCGTGCTGTCAATTCAATAAAAGAAAATGGTTTTACGAGGTAATCATCGGCCCCTAAGTCTAATCCACGTACTTTGTCCTCAATGGCATCCTTTGCCGTCAATAAAAGAAATGGCATTCTTAGGCCGCTCTTCCTTGCCGTACGCAGGATTTCAAAGCCGTCCATCAGGGGAAGCATGATGTCTAGGACGACAAGGTCATACGCATGCGAATTAATCATAAATAGTCCTTCTTCACCATCATTGCATGTATCAACGGCAAAATGGTGTTCCTCCAGGCCTTTTTTAAGATAGTTGGCTAACTTTTTTTCATCCTCTATTACTAAAATTCTCATTCCTGCATACCTTATTGAATAACTTAATAAGTCAGTACCATCAGCTATGCTCGTGGTACTGACTGCGATTTATCGGCATTTGGCAAAGGCAAAATAGCGTGTCACGGCAAACGACAGGTCTTATAGGGTATTCTTATCAACTCTGAGGGATATCGTAACTATTCAGCGCATAGCTTATAGCGTACGTACCATGTCAGCCTCCAGTGATAACAGTTTTAGATCAATGATAGCCGATTTAACCAGGCATGTCAAAAGGGTATATTTCTACTTTTAAAAAATAAATGGTCACTTTTTTTCGGTGAGTTTTTCGAACCACAGACAGTAGAGTAGAAACAGACGACGAGAACTTAGGCAGAAGTTTATTTAAATGTCATTTGTGTTCCTTAACACGCTACCATTGTTTGTTTCCATTGCGGTGGTAAACACAGGCTGGCGGTTGGTCGTTGGCGTTGATCGTAGAGACAGGTTTAAAACCTGTCTCTACTACTATGCCGAACATCCACTCAGGGTCAAACCAGTCTGCCGAAGCGTTCTGGTCATAGAGGTCAAAGGTTGCAATCTTTTCTGCCGTGGAAGTGTCCCATCCACTGTGCTTTAATAAATCAGCAATCTCCTTGCGGATTTGTTTATCCTTTTTTTGACTATCCAATTTCTCTTTTCTTGTCTTTGCCTCAAAGTATTTATGTCTGATTTGTTTCAGCTCTTTTTCCTTCTTTTCAATAGCAGGGTTCTTAAATGTCAATTGCTTAGGTCTATCAAGCCCTATCAATGTGTTTGCTGCTACAAATTTTGTCTCAAGATTTGGTAATGCCCTGATTCCAAAATTTTCTTTGCCCCTGTCAGCCTTTTGGTCTAAAACAAGCGAGATAAAGAATCGGAGTTTTGAAATTTGGATGGCTATGGGCTGAATGTCAACTCCATATATACAGTTTTCTATCAAATACAGTTTGCGGGCATAGTCAGGATAGTTTATACCTTCATCAAATGTCTCATTTATCTCTCCAAGCCTTTCCTGCCTTTCGTTTTTATTGTCCTGCTTAAAGACCTCTTTAGATTCTTTAAGCGCCTTTTGATATTGAAGTTCATACCAGTATTTATTTTCAGGGTCCAACTTTTGAAGGACATAGACAAGTTTGTGAAGAATTCCCATTGGAAATGCACCTGAGCCGCAAGCAGGGTAAAGAATCTTGATATCATCAATTGTCGAGATTATCTTTTGCCTCTCCGATTCAGAAAATTCCGGAATCTCTTCTGAATAGGAAAGAAGCATCCTGATTTTATCTTCTTCAGTTTCAAATAGGTTGCCTTTGAGGTATGCAAACAAGCTCTCTTCCACCATATAGTCAACAATCTCTCGTGGAGTATAATAGCTTCCAGTAGCTTTTCTTGCTGTGGTTGCTGTCTCAGGGTTGTAAGAAGCCAGGAGGTTTTCAAATACCTTCCCTAAAAGTTCGGGGTCAAGGGCTATTTCCTGATCAATCGGTGTGTTTTCGTCAATGGTAAAATTGTAACTATTCAGAATCGCAATCAGTCCCATGACAGGTCTGCTGACGCCAAGGCCGTAATTTGAAAGATCAACTCTTTCTCCCTCCTGCTGAAAGAACAGATAGTCAGGGATAATTGATTGCTTTGCCTGATTTCTTGAAAACCCATCCACATAAATCACTTTGCCTGATTCATCTTCTTTATCAAGGCAATCAAATAATCCACCGTTTAAGAAGGGAATGTTTTTAAAGAGTTCCAGAACATTATCTTTGCTTACCAGGAATTTATCTGCATAGCGAAAAAGATTTTTCACTCCATATTCTTTTTTATGTGTCTGGAAACCTCTTTCTTGTACAAATTTCCGTTCGTCCATCTTTTGATTTAATGTGCCGAAGAAGAGATTTTGGAGGATTGTGTTGTAAAAGTTAGATGCTTTTTTGTCTTTCATAAAGTCTTTTACAATTTTACTGAGTTTCTCCGTTGAGAATAATTCCAGAGGGATTAAGTCCTTGTCCTTTTCTGTTAAGAACCAGATGAATACGATCCTTGTGATTAATCGGATGAGATTTGTTGCATTGCGTATCTCTTTGTCTTTTGCGGGGTCATTGCTGTATTTATAATCATCGGGGAATTTAATCTTGTCCATTGCCCAGAAATACCAGTATTGAAGTTCTCCGTAAAACTGCTTTGTTACAGGCTCAACTGAAAATGCCTTTTTGATACCTTCAAGGTTGGAAAAGTCGGCTTCGCCTATCTGTTGAAGAAATGTCTTGTTGGTAAGTCTTGGGCTTACAAAGAACGTGAGGCGTTTGAAATAGCTGAATTTGCGTTTTACACCCTGATATTCCGCATAGATTAAACTAAAACGGAAGTTATTATCTGTATCGTAAAAAATAAAAACCCGGCATCTGTCTGGTTGTCTTTGAGGATTTTTTTCCCTTTTTCATACTGCGCCTTTTTACCGCTTCGCTCTGAAAGTGGCTTGCATGCTTCAAAGGCGCAGACAAGCATCTTCTCCTCTTGGGCAAACCTGATTTCACCAAGTTTTGATCCGTTCCCGAAATAATCATCGCCATATTGAGACAAGTCCTCTGTTACCGGCGCAAAGGCATTGCGGTTTTTCTCACGGAAGAAACGGACGAATTTCCTTAAATTCTGTAATAATATCTTCTAACATTTCTCTGATCATCAATCGTTTAAAAGGTTTGTAATGATTTTTATTAAAATATCTTTGTCTTTAGCGTCGCTCTCGGCTATTAAAAGCGCAAGGGCAACCAATGCGTTATCATTTATCTTCTGTTCGCCATTAGTGCGATACAGATATTTATTTCTCTGCAGAAAATAAACAAATAAAAGTGAGGCGATACGTTTGTTGCCGTCAACAAAGGGATGGTCTTTAATAACCAAATACAGCACATGAGCAGCCTTTTCCTCTAAACATGGATATAATTCATTGCCATCAAAGGTTTGATAAATACATCCCAAGATTCCCTTAAATCTATCACTGTTTTCCAATCCAAATAAATCACTCGCTTCTTTTTTGATAATTAACGCCTACCTTGCTTCATCAATAACAAAACGTGCCTTTTTGTAATCCAAAACAAATTTCCCTTTTTTCTTTTTAATAATAGCAAGTTTTTCTTTATAGTATTGCTCAAGCAGTGTAAGCGTTTTGGAATAGCTGGCAAGTAAGTTTAATATTTCCGAGCCTTGCCCGCTTAACAACTCATGTTTTGATTTCTTATGCAGAAATGATATAGTTTCCTGAAGCTCTTTAAACTTTTCCTTTGTTTCTAACAATCGTTTCTGATTAATTGCATAGCCTTTAACAAGATACAGTTTAATCACACTAGTTGCCCAGATTCTAAACTGCGTGGCGCGTTTGGAATTTACGCGGTATCCTATGGAAACAATAGTATCCAAATTATAAAATTGGGTTTTATAGGTTTTGCCATCAGCGGCAGTATGTTCCAAAATGGAACTAACTGAATCTTTATTTAATTCACCAGATTTAAAAATATTATTGATATGTTTAGTTATAGCTGGTCTTTGGGTGCCAAACAATAAAGCAATTTGACTTTGTGTAAGCCAGACTGTTTCATTTTCCAGGCGCACTTTTAACTCAATCTCTTTTTCAGAGGATTGATAAATTATAATTTCGCCTTTATCAAATTGCGTATCTGTTTTGCTCATATATTCTGGTTCTCTATTGCAATAATAATTTCTCTGACAAGATTCTTCTGCCGTTCCTTTTCTCTTCGCAAATAGTCATCCCCAAGTTCGTTTTTCAGGGCTGATATTTCCTGAATGGCTTTTTTGCGATTATTATCATCGGAATTTGTTAAATTGGCAATGCGGCGCAATGTGTAGTCAGAGAGCGTACCATAATCCAGCATATCCTCCCTCAATGTTCTCAGGAAATCCAAATGCGGGAGCAGCCCTTCCCATGGTTTTTTTATAAAAGTGTTGATATTATTCAATGCCTTTTGCTCTAAGCTTACTTCACCTGGAGGACTATATCGGTGTTCTCTGAATATTTTTACTTTTTCATAAAATTCCCAGAACGAACTGCTTAAGGAGTGTCTGGTTTCGTTTTTGTCACATGCAATATTATCAAAGATTTCCTCAAGGGTTGTCTGCGTTATCCCGCCTTCCTTTCCGGCGTCATATTTTATACGGTGGATATACATCCTTCCCTTTTTGAAGAAAACCAAAAGTTCGTTCTCATCGGCTTTTTTAGCAACTTTTACCCGCAGAGGATAATTTTTTAAGTCGTCAATAAGTCCATGATTTTCTTTTTTGATTTCTGAGTAAATGGCAAGTACCCTGGTATAAAAGCTTTCTTGTTCAATATTATCCGGGTTTTGCCGGATTCTTTCGTATAGCCCGGCAGGTGTAGGCTCCTCATCTATGTCAAATATCCTGGCGTCTTCACCTAAGGTATTATGGATCAAAAACATCTTGTTGCTGGCAATCTCACGCGATTTAACCAGCTCAGAGCCTTTTTCGGTTGGGAAGAAATTTACAATATAAAGCTTGTCAAACACCTTTTTACTGATGCGGTTTATGCGGCCTACACGCTGGATTACCCGTACAGGATTCCATGGGATATCATAGTTAATCACTATACCGGCGCGGTTCAGATTAAAGCCCTCGGAAATCCTGTCTGTAGCAAGCAGAATGTCGTATGCATCTTCCTGATCAGGACAACTCCCTTCATCCCCCTTTATTAATGTAGAATAAGAGGCGTCAAAGTTTTTATTGATCAGGGATATTTTTTGCGCCGACAAATCTCCCGCCACTACTAAAAGTCTTTCCCCAAAGTGTTTTTCAAGTATAGGCTCAAGATATTTCACGGTATCCAGATATTCAGAAAAGATGATTACCTTTCGTTTTGGTTCGCCTTTGTTTGGTCTTTTATTTAAAACGTCATTGATGTTCTTCAACAGGCAATTTGCTTTTGGATCGTTATCCACCAAATTTAATCCTGATAATTCATGCAGAATACTGTCAAAGAGGACTAAATCGGCTTTTATGTGGGCAAGGAAGTCGTCTTTATATGTAAATTTACTGACCTCGTAAATTTCGTGATTTTTGGGATAATCTCCCTTTCTTATCCGCTCAGAGTAATCCTTTAAATACTCCTCGATTTGTTCCATATCCAGGTCGTATATTTTCTCCAAAAGAGTACGGTCAAGGATATACCTGTTTGTTTTCTCAATAAACCTTGAGATATTCTCTGTAATCTTCCTGAAATTCTCAATACTCTGTCTGAAAGACCCAAACGAACTTTCAAAGCGTTTCACCAGCAAGCGCCGCATAAAATCGTACAAGTTGCGCTGTTGAATATATTGAAAATTTTCCTTTTCCGTTAATTTCTCCCCGGCGATTTTATCACGTTGGGTTTTGTATTCAAAGGGGCGATAGATTGCGCCATTAAATCGCCCACCCTCGTCCGGGTCTCCGAAATAATCACGAATGATCCGGTCGTAAAATGCCAACTGTTCTTTGGTCAATTCAAAAAACCATTCTTTCGGGTCTTCGATTACTGACAGATTTTTGACCTCGTCTTTGTAATAAGGGTTTTTCTGCAGATCAAGGCGATTGCGGCGGATGGTAACGGGTTCTATTACATCTCTGATTTGTCTTGCAAGATAGTGCGAACGTTTTTTTATTTTTGTTAAATTGACCGGCAATTCTCCAAAAAGCGCTGTATAATAATTCTCTGTTTTTTTTCTTTTAGCTTCATTTGACGAAATCCAGTATTTTTTGATGTAAGCAAGCCTGTCGAAAACGCCTTTGAACTCAGCGAATTTACCGACAAGGTTATTTTCCAATGTTATTGACGATTTCTTTGGTGTTATGAATAGCTTTAATAAGGACAAAATATCACCCGGCCTGTTATTAAAGGGTGTAGCGGTGAGTAAAATAACAATCTTATTGCGGCAGATGTTTTTCAGATACTCGTAATCCTGTGTATCCTGGTTTCTGAAACGATGGGCTTCATCCACGATCACCACATCAATATCTTTTGCCCTGCTTACAAAATCTGCAATATTTTCCAAATCGCCCAACGACCGTACTTCCCAATCGTAAAGGCCAAAATCTTCCGTATATTTTCTCCAGCCGGAGTTTTTGTTTCTGTCCCCAACAAGACCCGGGGGACAAATAACAACGCCGCGCCTTTTCAGTTCTCTTGCGACTGCACAGGCAATGATCGTCTTGCCCAAACCGACAACATCCGCAATGATTACGCCGTTATTATTTTCAATGATTGCAAGGGCTTGTTTTACCGCATCCAACTGATATTTATAGGGGGTGTAGCCGTTTTCTTCCAATGTGTTAACAAGCGATTGGCTGACTTCTTTCTGCTCAAACGAATCAAGGTATGTTTTTAAGACCAGAACAAAGGCTTCAAATGGGGTAATGTCTTTAACAAGGGTCTCATTTTCAATGATGTCTATTAATCTCTTTTTAATAACATCATCTTCGGTTATTTTTACCGCCTCGTCCCATAAGTTGTCGAAATATGCCTCTGCATCATCAAAACCAAAATCGCTTATCTCGACATTAAACTCTTCCTGTGTAGTAATGCCCGCCTTTGTCAGGTTGCTACTGCCGGTGATAAATAAATTTTTCCTGCCCACCTGCCCTTCTTCTAATTTGAACAGATAAATCTTGGCATGATTTGGATTGTACGTCTTTCGAATGGTGAGTTTGTTTTCACTGATAAGCTTAATAAAATACCGCACCTGTTGGTAAAATTCTTCTGTATCAAAATCCTCTGTATTGATAGATTTTTTTACTGATTCCAGAAATTTATGGCATCTTTCTTCATCGGATAATTGGAGGTCCTGTCCTGCAAACTCAAAAATACCATTATTTGTCTTGTCAACCTGCAACCCCACTAAAATCTTAAGCTTCACATCGGGCTTTTCCTTCAGCCCTTCGTAAAGTTCTCTGATTCCTGAAAAATAGAAAAAGCCCACCAGGAATTTCAGTTCATCGCTTTTCCGGATTAATTCGATTAAGCGTTTTTTAAGGTTTGCGGTGTTATGGTTAGTAATAAAATTTTTCATAATAATCTTTGATTTAAATCATCTATGCCGTTTAACTGCAATCTGTCCTCCCTAACGATTAGTGAGGAGTCTTTGTACGGGATAGCAACCCTAAAGGGTTGCCCTGCTCATAGTCCTATAAAAGTTGACTGGTAATTGTCATTTGTAGTGCGACGAACCTCGTCGCACTACATGCATTTTTTGTTCTTGTGCCCAAGTAGCAGCAAGGCATGCATTGCCGCTACTTGGGCACGCACTGGCGCTGGAAACTACATTCGCGGGTCCAGGTTACAAACCAGCCTGGAGCCGTGGAATGTTTTACGTTGAATAGTTACAATAATTTTTACAAAAAGGAAGTAGGGGCGAAGCATTTGCCCGTTTGGGTATGAAGCATTTATGACTATTTACAGCAAATGCTTCGCCCCTATTTTCTCAAAAAACCAAAGTGTTACGAATGAACAGTATTCCTGCTGTGAATGCGGAGGTTATTATGAGGGCGTAGAAACCGGCAATAACATCGTCGAGCATAATCCCCAGGCCTCCGGGAATGCTCTGTTCTAAATGTCTAATGGGCCATGGCTTCCATATATCAAAAATACGGAAGGTAATAAATGCTGTTGCTATCAGGGAAATCAAAAAGTATGGGAAGGAATCTTGGTTGATGCATTTATAGAGAAAAGGCAAGGGAAACAGGGCTACCCATTGGCCTACGACCTCATCAACAACAATGAACCCCGGATCTTTCTTCCGGGCGCTTTTTTCAATGCTGTTTGATACCCCTATGCCAAACAGAAACAAGGCGACAGTTGCTGAGATAAATACATAGGGAACGGTATATACGGAAATCATATACGCAAAGGGAATTGCTGCCAGGCTGCCCCATGTGCCTGGCGCCTTCGGGAGAAGCCCGGAACCAAACCATGTGGCAACAATCCATCTAATGCAATCTCTCTTGTTTTTCATGTAATGATGAATACTGAGGGGTGTATTCCCGATTTTTTGTGATTTCCGCCATGTTTTAATGAAACGTTGCAATAGTGTTAACCCTGTCAGGGTTGTTTTGCCGCGACTCCATGAACACTTACAAACAATCGGGAATGCACCCAATACTGAGTGAATGGGACACGGTGTAAAAACAAAACAACTTTACATCCAGCAGTTTCCAGACGCATGCAATGCGTCTCTACAAAAATATTTAAATTCCCAAACGTTAAATTTATAACCTGACCCCACCGGAGGTTACATCTGGATTTGTCATTAAACCCTTTTTGAAATCACTGAACAAGATGTGGTACTTTTGACAGATGAAATGGTGGATTCGCTGTCGCTTAATCCACCCTACCTGCCGAAGCATTATTTAGATTGACGAAGTGGCGCTTCGCTCTCCATTCCGGTGGTGCAGTGTCCTGTCTGTACGTACAGCCAAGATGTCTGTACCACCAGAATAGATGGAATGGGCTTATTCTTTCAAAACTGCCCTTACAAAACCGTTGTTTGCGTCAAGGCGTTTTTTCGCCTCCGAAAAATCAATCCCCAGTTTCTGCATAACTATGGCAGCTTTTACATTGCCAAACGCCGCCTGCAGCAACTTTTTAGCATCTTCACGCCCGATGCCTGTACATGTCATAATAATACGCTCGGCACGGTCGGTAAGTTTTGCGTTCATTGCCTTCAAATCTACCATAAGATTTTCGTAAACCTTACCAATTTTAATCATTGCAGTTGTTGTTAACATATTTAACACAAGCTTTGTCGCAGTACCGGCCTTCATGCGGGTAGAACCCGTTATTACCTCCTGACCCACAATCGGCCTGATAATAACGTCGATATCAAAACTTGGCATTATCTCAGGATTACAACAGATAAACACCGTTTTCGCATTTCGCTTTTTTGCCTCAAACAGTGCGCCCGTAACATAGGGCGTCGTACCGCCGGTAGAAATACCCACAACAATATCACGATGGTTCACCTCTCTTTGCTGGATATCCCTCGCCCCGTTTTCCGGGAAATCTTCCGCCCCTTCCACTGATTGAAATACCGCCTTTTCTCCGCCGGCAATGATCCCTGTAATCATATTGGGATCCGTACTAAACGTTGGTGGACACTCGGAAGCGTCCAATATGCCAAGCCTGCCGCTGGTGCCGGAACCAATATAAAATAAACGCCCTTTATTATTCATAAAGACGTCTACTATCAGGTCTACTGCCTTTGCAATATTTTCACGCTCCTTATACACTGCGGCAAATACTTTTGCGTCCTCTGCGTTAATTATGTCCAGAATTTCCAATGTGGATTTTTTGTCGATATCGGTTGAATTTGGATTTCGCTGTTCTGTCAGTAATTGTGAGCGATCATTTGTATTCATAGTATCCTTACCTGTTATCCGTAAAAAATTTATCAATATAAAATACAGAAGGAGTTATCTACGTTCCGGTGAAGGCGGAAGGAAATGCCTGTACGCGCGGGAAATGGTTTTCATTCAGATGCTGAATGCTTATCATAACTATGCCTGTGCTGGTTAATTCGGGTATTCTGCAACATGGTTTTTGAAATATAGCATCGATGTTGTTAATTGTCAAAGATATTTACAAAACGCATTGCCGCTGATATAAAGTATAGGTAACTTCTCAATTAATTGAGGTAAACACCCCCCTTGCCCCTTTTATTAATGGGGGGAAGACTGTAGAGTCGGCAGTCGGCAAATTGCAGACTGTGGACTGCGGACTGTTTGAGAAGTTAAAAGTATAGCGCAGGCAAATGCTTCGCTCCTACATTTCTAAAATCAGATTTTTTGTAACAATTTAGTATTTTGAAAAATTCCAACAATGTAGTGCGACGAGGTTCGTCGCATTGTTTTGAGTAGACCCTATTCCTTATCACACTACTTTTTTTGGTGCGACTAACCCCCGTCGCACTACAAATGAGTATTTCCAGTTTCAAAAGACTAAAGTGTTACGATTTTTTTAACTATATGATATGAGCTTGTCACTTAAATTAAAAAACGTGCCTGTGTCTCCCGGCGTTTATCTTATGAAAGATGCTAAACATAAGGTAATCTACGTTGGCAAGGCAAAGAATCTCAAAAACCGCGTTAGAAGCTACTTCCAGAAAGGAACCGGGGACAGACTTTACACGGAATATCTAATAAAGCACGTGGTTGATATTGACTTCGTGCTTACGGAGACTGAAAAAGAAGCCCTTATCCTTGAAAATAATTTTATAAAACAATTCAAACCCAAATTTAATATCAATTTACGTGACGACAAAAACTTCCTCTGCATCAAACTGGAAACCAACAAAGATTTTCCGTATCCGAAAGTCGTTCGCCAGAAGGAAGATGACGGCGCAATGTACTTTGGCCCCTATGCCTCCGCCAGGGCTGTCAGAGAAACACTACGGTACATTAATGACACAATCCCTGTCAGAAAATGCCGGGATAATGCGTTCAAAAGCAGGACAAAGCCGTGTCTTTATTATCAGATTCATAAGTGCCTCGGGCCTTGCTGCGGACTGATAGACCGTGCAGGTTACAAGACATTGATAGACCAGGTAATCCTTCTCTTAAAAGGCAAACAGGAAGACCTTATCAGCATTCTCCGGAAACAAATGTACGAAGAGTCGAAACAGTTGCGATATGAAAAGGCGGCAAAACTGCGCGACCAGATACAGTCCATCGAACAAACCGTTGAGAAGCAGAGGATCAATTCCCTTACCTTTATCGACCGGGACGTCTTTGGTTATTACCTTACAGATAATGATGTATATATTGAAGTAATGTTTATCCGCTCAGGCAATATGGAAGACATCGCTTCCTATCGTTTATCAATAAACCATACTACAATCGAAGAGGTATTTCGTTCATTTTTAAATCAATTTTATAGTCAGACCCGATTTATCCCTTCTGAAGTTATCATACCGGTTAATTCCCCGGATGCTGTTTTGCTGGAAGAGTGGCTTACCGAAAGAAAGGGGAAAAAGGTTTCCGTGTTTTGCCCGAAACGCGGTGATAAATTACGTCTTATTGAAATGGCGCAAAAAAATGCGATGAATGCCTATAAGGTATCGCAGACGCAGGACGATAATTATTCACGCACATTACAGGCGCTGAAGGATGTTATCGGACTGAGAAACCTGCCGGAACGTATAGAGTGTTTTGATATCTCCAACATTTTTGGCAAACAAGCGGTAGGTTCAATGGTAACGTTCAAATGCGGCATGCCTGACAAATCGAAATATAAACGCTTCAGGATAAAAACAGTAGACCAGATAGACGATTACGCAATGATGCATGAAGTATTATTACGCAGGTATAAAAGGGCAGTCGAAGAGGGAGATTTGCCGGATCTCGTTATGGTAGACGGGGGGAAGGGACAATTGGGCGTTGCGCTCAGGGTGTTTGAAGAACTCGCAATAAATGATACGGACCTTCTCGCATTATCAAAAGACAGAGGAAAAAGCGGTATTCCTAAGGGAGAGCAGGGGGAACAAGTCCACGCCCCCCACATACCTCATCCGATACTCCTTCCGTCTTCATCCCCCGTCCTCTTATTCCTTGCCAAAATTCGTGATGAGGCGCACCGGTTTGCCATTGCCTATCACAGAAAACTTCGTGACAAAGAGTATTACAAATCGCCCCTCGATGAAATCCCAGGCATCGGCATTATCAGAAAAAAAGCGCTGATAAAACGCTTTGGAAGCATTGAAGGCATTCGAAACGCCACAATAAACCAATTAACAGAAATAGGCAAATTACCGGCAAAACTGGCAAATGAAGTTTATAATCATTTTCACAGTGCGGCAAAGACGTGATTTTAGAATTTAAAATCGTACATCGTAAATCTAAAGTTGTATGTATAAATCCTTTCATGTAAAATGCATTTTTAAGAAATGTTTCAATAAAACAAAACAGCAGGGGGAAATGTTCAATACCAGGTTCTTTTCATTGGGATTTTGTATTTTGGAATTCGTTTTGTATTTCGTGCTTCGTGTTTCGTGTTTTTTATCTCATACCTGTTTGGTACTGGCTATGCCAGCTTTAGGAAGCAACATTAAATGACTACTGCGGAAATCATTGCCATAGGCACGGAAATCGCTCTCGGTCAAATAGCCGATACGAATACCCGGTATATTGCGGAAATGTTGACTAAAAACGGGATTCATGTCCTTTTTGCCACAGCAGTCCGTGATGATGCTGAATTATTAAGATCCGCACTTAATATCGCCAAAGACCGGGTACGGCTGATTATCACAACCGGCGGCCTCGGCCCAACAGAAAACGACCTCACACGCGAAATAGTATCAGATCTCTTTAACATGCCATTAATACCCAGCGGTGAATCATATACCAACAAGCCACAATGCGCAGACACATTGCACGAAGGCACAAAAAAAATAAAATCAATCCCCTTCGGCGCCCTTATCATTCCCAATGATCACGGAACGGCGACAGGCTTTGCAATTAACTATAATGAGACAGATATCGTATGCCTCCCTGGCGTACCGGTAGAAATGCGACAAATGCTTAACTCCTATTTGAAAATATATAAAGCGCGGCATTTGACTGACGATACGTGTATCGCAACAAGGCAATTTCATACATTTGGAATGCCTGAATTTGAAATAAACAAACTCATTAGGGAATCCGGCGTTATTAATAATTCAATAAAAATAATGACGCTGGTTCATGACGGTATTGTTACTATCAATGCATTCACTACGTCCCTTGTCAAAGAAGATGCCTTGCAGAAGCTGGACGCCGCAGAGGCAGCCTTAAGGAAAACACTTGGGCAGGTGGTTTTTGGAACGGATAACACAAGTCTCGAATACGCCGTGTATGAGCTTTTAAAACAAAAGAATGCAACTCTCGCGGTTGCGGAATCCTGCACCGGAGGGCTCGTCTCTGACAAACTTACCAATATCCCCGGCATATCCGATTATTTTCCGGAAGGAATCGTCGCATACAGCAACAAAGCAAAGATAACTATTTTACACGTACCGGAATTATGTATTGCAACGTATGGGGCAGTGAGTCCTCAAGTGGCGGAAGCAATGGCAAAGGGCGCCAGAAAGGTCTCTGAAGCAAGCATCGGCATTGGAATCACCGGCATTGCAGGGCCAGGCGGAGGCACAGACAAAAAACCCGTCGGACTGGTTTACATTGCAATTACAGGTGATAATTTTACCGAAGTAAAAAAATGCCAATTTCACGGCACAAGGATTTCCAACAAACATTTTTCAGCAAACACAGCGCTTTATATGACACTACGCTTCTTACAAAACCATAAGGTGGATTAAACAGGTATGAATAACTATCTCATCATTGTATTGTCAGCATATATCTTTGTGGTAATTGCGGGGTACTGGCTTGATTACCTTAATCTTTCCCACTTAAAGAAACATGGGGACAAAATCCCTCCGGACTTCGAGGGCTACATAGACCAGGAATTACTCAACAAGACGCAAAGGTACGTTATTGAAAACACAAAGTTCAATTTTGTAAGTTCTCTCTACCATAACGCAATTCTGCTGGCCTTTCTATTTGGCGGTTTGCTTGATAGTTACAACTCATGGATTGCATCTTTGAAAGTGCCATTCATTGTATCAGGATTAGTCTTCTTCCTGATACTGCTTTATGCAGATACCGTTTTGATGATTCCCTTCAAACTGTACCATACATTTGTCATTGAGAATAAATATGGCTTCACAACCACAACAATGAAGCTATGGATAACAGACCTGTGGAAATCACTTTTAATAACAACCATCATGGTTTCTTTCATAATCGCAACGGGATTTTTCATCGTACAGGCCAGCCCCGGTTTATGGTGGTTCTGGATATGGTGCTTTTTCTTATTATTCAGCATTCTCATGATGTATATATTCCCGTATGTAATAGCGCCCCTCTTTAACACATTTACTCCGGTAGAAGACGAATCGCTTCAAAAAGAGATACGGGAACTTATGCAAAAGGTGGGCATTAAAGTAAAGAGCGTCTTCAAAATGGACGCATCAAAGAGAACGAAGCACACCAACGCCTATTTTACCGGCATTGGAAAAGTAAAAAGGATCGTCCTTTATGATACGCTTATCGGGCAGATGGAAAAAGACGAGATTATTGCAGTACTTGCACATGAAGCAGGACACTGGAAGAAAAAACATCTTATGAAACACCTTATTGTTTCTGAAATTATTGCAATTATTGTAATGTTTATTTCATTCAATATAATGCAGAAAGAAGGCCTGATACAGCTCTTCCAATTGAAGGAAAGCACTTTTTTTGCGAAGATTGTTATCATTGGATTTTTAGGCTCTATAGCAGCATTCCCCTTCAGCCCCCTTTCACACTATTTTTCCCGGAAACACGAATATGAGGCGGATGCGTTTTCTTATGAAATGACAAAGGACAATAAGAGCATGATAAACATGCTTGTAAAGCTCTCAAAGGATAATCTTTCCAATCTCTATCCACATCCACTCTACGCGGCTTTTCATTATTCCCATCCGCCGATATTGGAAAGAATACAATCTATCAGACGAAAGAAGAATAAAGAATTAATTGATAATTGATAGTTCATAGTTCATAGACCTTATTTCTTTCTATATGAAACACCCTTGCAAAGCCGAAATTATTGGATTAAAATAAATCTCCAAACACTTTGTACAATCTTTCTCTGCAATATTACGAATAGCACATTATGGCCTTCAGGCATTCTTATCCATTACGCATTAAACAACCGGGTATTTTTTTGTTTTGAATAAACATATTAATTTACTTCTGCTCGCAAGTGAAAATCTGTTACGGCACAGGGCAAAGACCGTTGTGGTCTGTCTGTGTATAATAGCAATTGTGACGCCTTTTATTACCGCAATTTCCATTTCTGACGGAATACGTGCGCAATCCCTTGTCTCGGTTAACGAAGGAGGCGATCTCTACCTTACATTTGATGAATTTGGCAGAAACACCTCTGTTCCATTGAAATATCTGGAAGGAATCAGGCATATTTTCGGGGTTAAAAAGGCAGTGCCGCGCATTATCGGCAGGGCTTATTTTCAAAACAAACTGGCGGTAATCGTTGGAATCAGTGAAAAAGACGTCCCTGATTCCGTGTCGTGTATTTCCGGAAGGATGTTTGAAAACCCTGATGAAGTCGTCGTAGGCAACGAATTAGCCCGGCATTTTCAATTGCGCATTGGCGATCAGTTCAGCATGCGCGGACAGCAACGAAAGGTGTTTACTGTCGTAGGAATGTTCTCCGCAGACTCGGGCATTTGGGGTGCTTCCCTGCTCTTTATGTCTTTTAAAGATGCAGGGGAATTGTTCGGAAGGACTGACGTCGCCACGGACATACAAATATACAGCATCCCCGGGCACAATGCGGAGATAGCCACTGATTTGTATACGCTATTAATGAACGAACCTTACCGCTTGCAGGATAAACATATTATTGAACTATTTGTAAAAAAGGGATTTTTGCTGAAAGAAGGGCTTTTTACCGCATTATATGTTGTCGCCTTTGCCCTGGGCATACCTGCAATTCTTGTAGCATCAGGCTTCGGATTGTCGGACCGGAGAAAAGAGATAGGCATTATGAAAGCAACCGGATGGAATACGCTCGAAGTGCTGGAACTCATTACTTTTGAACAATTACTCATCAGCCTGCTAGGGGCGACCATAGCAATTATTGTATCAATCCTTTGGATCAGGGTATTCAACGGTGCGTTCATTGGTCAATTTTTCATTTCAGAAACAACCCTTTTGCCCAAGTTTAACGTGCCTTCGAAATTCCTTCCGCTGCCGCTTTTGCTGGGTTTTTTCTTTGCCTTTCTCTTAACCATGGTAGGGAGCATCTATTCCTCGTGGAGGGCTTCAACCGAATCACCGGTTGTTGCAATGAAATAATGATACGGATGGAAAACATACGCAAATGGTATAACGCTAACACAAAACACGAAGTACGTGCCGTAGAGGAGGTAAATCTCACTATCGCCAAAAATAGTTTTGTCGTACTGAAAGGGCCTTCGGGTTCTGGCAAGACCACATTGCTCAACATTATCGGGACGTTAGACAGACCAACTACCGGTAAAGTATTTATTAACGAAGAGGAAATCACCGCATTTTCCGATATCGCCCTTTCTGTATTGCGGCGCGAAAAGATCGGTTTTATCTTCCAGGATTTTATGCTTATTCCCAGACTACCAAGCTGGGAAAACGTTTCGTATCCGCTCATTCCTGTGGGGATTGGCACAAAAGAACGTTTCAAAAGGGCAAAGACACTTTTAGATATGATGGATCTGGGAGAGAGAGTGACCCATACACCGGAAGAACTCAGCGGCGGACAGCAGCAGCGCGTTGCAATTGCACGGGCGCTGATAAATAATCCCGGAATCATTATTGCTGACGAACCGACGTCTAATATTGATGAAGAAACATGCGTAAAACTGATGAATACACTGATTGAATTAAAAAACAGAGGCGCTACTATCGTTGTAGCAGCACATGACCCCCGTTTTAAGGAAATTGCGGATGAAACATTTACCATGAGAAATGGCAGGCTCCAATGATTATTAACATCTACACCATTATTATGTTGTTTATTGCTGCCGTTTCGCTCTCTCTGGGGGGGGTCCTCCTTTTCACAACACTCAGAGCGATTCTGGCATTTGATGCCCTTGTTCCATTAGAATCAAAAACAAAATATGAACAAAAAGGATACCTGATATTCCTGATAGCGTGCGTCGTCATCGGCATACGAATGCTTGCGTGGCCATGGTTTTACTTTATGCTCCAAAGCTTTGTGCCTGAAGTACCGGGTGCAATGTGCATATTTGGCGTAACGCAGATTTTACCCGCTACTGCCGCTTTCCTTCAAATCATAAAACCCATTTCATTTTTCATCATGGGGGGGTGGATTTTTTGTTATTATGCGGATAAGGCGCATCCCACATCACCGTTCACCAGAAAAATATTGCTTTTTCTCATTCCCATATGCGTAATACTCTTTGTTGACAGCGGCGCTGACGTCTATTACCTGCTGTCAATGAAACCTCTTATATCTGTTTCCTGTTGCGCTACCTTCTTTGACGTTCCATTGCGCCCTTCCGCCATGATCCCCCAGGCCATATTCGGGGAAAATTTTGATAAGGCATTATTCCTTCTTTATTATTCTATAAACATTATCCTTATCATCCTGTTATTTTTATCCCTTTCAAAAAGATGGAGACATTTGATACCTGTGTCAGACAAGACATTGCTTTATCTCCAATCGGGAACAGGTCTCCTAAACATTCCTGTTACGCTGCTCTCTTTCATTGAAATAATCGCACCGAAACTTATGCAACTCCCCTTTCACCATTGCCTGTATTGTTTTATAGGGAATGGCATAGTGCCGGATGCATCTATCATGCTTGGATTATTTATCATTGGCATTTTCGGCATCGGCTGGATAAACATACTACGTATTCTTGGTAAAAACTCTTCTTCGAAGCAGATAATTGAACTATTCACAGCACGGATAAACAGTTTATCCCTGTTTTGTTTGTTGACGTCATTATTAATGGTAACAATACACCTCGTTTTAACGTGATATGACAAAAAAATTCTGCTCAGGCATTGCCCTCTTTCTTATAATTGCAACCCTTGGGGTATTTTATCAAAAATATGTAAAATATCCCCGCTGCGATTATGATGGCTCTCCGGTTACGCCCATTTACGAAGTTGAAATCGTTCTGAAGGATAGCGGTATTAAAAGGTTTTGCTCCATCTACTGTGCCGTGCAATGGTTTAAAAAAAATAAACACGCTGTTGACCACGTTATTGTCACTGACGAAATACGCGGCAATAAGATAGATTCCTACATGGCACATTTTGTTGAGAGCGAACTCATTACCAATGAAACCAACG
The DNA here is from genome assembly GCF_900696675.1 of uncultured Candidatus Kuenenia sp. Classification (NCBI taxonomy): domain Bacteria; kingdom Pseudomonadati; phylum Planctomycetota; class Candidatus Brocadiia; order Candidatus Brocadiales; family Candidatus Brocadiaceae; genus Candidatus Kuenenia; species uncultured Candidatus Kuenenia sp. Next base: position 33,783 of record NZ_CAADGZ010000027.1, read on the forward strand.
ATAATCGCATCCACGTATTTCAACAAAGAGAATATGCGCAAATCCACATGGACAAATTTAACGGAAGGATTGTAGATGACCCCTTTGAACCGGATGAGTAATATGCCTCTGCAACAATCAGCAGTCGGCAAATTGCAGACTGCGGATTGAGGATTGAGAAAACAATTATGAAGGCTTTCCCTTTTTTCTTTAGACGAACCATCTTACTGTCATTAATAGAGAAAGAATCGACATGAAAGAAAATAACGATTTTGAACAAAGACGTGAACATCAACGAATAAACACCTGCATCCTCGTGATAATCAGCGCATATTATAATTCGCTCGAAGGGATGATATTAAACCTGAGTTGCGGGGGAGCACATTGCGTGTTAGAAGAATTTCTCCCTCTGAAGACAAAAGTACAAATAGCCTTCAAACTGCCAATGAGTACATTTGAATCTCATCAGTTACGATTACAGGGGACTGCCATTCGTATCGATCATTCCACCAAAACAAATGCATATGATAGTTATAAATTCGCCGTTCAGTTCGGCGAGGTGCCCCCTTACGAAAAGAAGATTATAGAGGATTATATCGCAGAAAAGAAAAAGAACGACGATAATCAACTAAAAGATTTTATGAGATAGGACTATCCTCTTAACAGGCTGTCCTGGAATTTACTTTTTCGATGGGGTGCATTCCCGATTGTTTGTAAGCGTTCATGGAGTCGGGGCAAAACAACCCTGACAGGGTTTGAAACCCTGTCAGGGTTAACACTACTGCAACGTTTCATTAAAACATGGCGGAAATCACAAAAAATCGGGAATACACCCTTTTCGATGATACTTTAGTTTTTTGTTTGTTTTAAAGACTTTGAAGCAATAGGGTAAAATGACCTTGGTAGATTTGTGTTGCGTTAAACAACGATTGCCTCTACAATCAAACACAAGCTCTCGTCAGATTTCAAAAATTATCAACCTGCTAAAACCTGTAGTTAAAGCAAAAAGACAGCAATGCACGCCACAAAAGGTTATTAATTCCCCAGTATATGGAAACAAACGAAGCGAGGTTTTTTGAAAAGAGTGCCGCTTGTTTTGCTTAACTTCGGCATTTCTTTTGTAACCACGATAAGTATATTTACGAATCCACCATTTCGTCGCCATGGTGTAAGGTAAAGGGTAATTTTATACAAGGAGAACAGTCTGTGAAGAAATTGTTGGTATTAATGGTTTTGAGTTTATTCGTGTATAGTACTGCAAAGATAACCTCCGCATCAGCGGACATTTATGGGTATGTATATAATACCGACAACAAAGGTCTATCTAAGGTTAAGATATCTGCCAAAGACGATTATCGAGCCTATAGCGAAGAATCCTCCGGCAGCGGTAGTTATTCCCTTTCCCTGAAGGTAGGAACCTATACAATCAAATATGAGAAAGAAGGTTATCAAACGCAAACCAATGATATAAATTTACTAAAGAGGGAGAACAGATATTTAGAGATGATTAGAATGGTTGCAAGCCCGGAGCAGCAGACATTGCAATCAGCACCGGCTAATTAGTACCTTGCCAGTAATTTTTTTGCATTTTTTGCAAAATATTAACTGGTGAAATACGAAATGCTAAATACAAATCCACCCCCTGCACCCCCGCCAACGGGGGACATTCTCCCCCTTTGGCGGAGGTAAGGAGGGGTAGGATGTTGAAATTTGTTGCGTATTTAGAATTTCGTATTTTTTATTTCGTGCTTGCTGGAAAATACTCTGTAAGTAATAATCTTGTCTAAGAATTTTATCATCCGGCATCCGCGCAGGCTAGCTCCTGTGCTTTTTTGAGTGCTTCCTCTTTTGTTGTTATATTTCCATCAAGCTGTTCATCTTCAATCTTTGTCAGAATATGCTTAAATGCAGGACCCGGGGTTAATCCAATCGCAATAAGATCATGTCCGGTAATTAGTGGCTTTGGCTTAACCTCCTCCTTCGATAGTTTTTCAAACATCTCACGGCAAAAATAGTAGTCCGATAAATCGCCAGAACTCGCAAGGGCATCAATCCTGCATAATTCCTCAAGTTCTTTGTATGCTTCATGGGCAAAGAGCCGTTTCAGTTTGTTAAGCCTCATTTTCTTAGCATCTTTAAAACAAAGATGTTTCAAAACAAGCCAGATAATTCGTTCCTTATCGGCGTTGGAAGTCTTTAAACGATTGCAGATTTTAGCGGTAATATCAGCTCCTACTTTTTCATGCAAATTGAACCGAATGCGGTCTAGTTCCTGAAACGTCCGTGGCTTCCCGATATCATGCAGCAACACGCCCATTGCCAGCGTCCACGAAGGATTTTCCATTTTAGAAAGGCATAACAAAGTATGCGTAAAAACATCTCCCTCCGGGTGGAAATTTTCAGGCTGCCGGACTCCTTTCATTTCTGATACCTCAGGAAGTATTTCGCGCAAAAGGCAAAGCTCATCCAGCAGTTGAATCCCAAGATGCGGGTTTGGTCCGGTAATAATTTTTTGCAACTCTTCACGAATACGTTCTGCGCTGACTACATGAATCTGCGGCGCAAGGTTTATAATCGCCTGTCTTGTTTCCTCATGGATATGAAAATTAAACCGGCACGCAAAGCGGACTGCACGTATCATGCGCAACTTGTCCTCAGTTAACCGTTCAACAGGGTCGCCAATTGTCCTGATAATACCCGCGGCAATATCGTCCCTGCCTCCCACATAATCGAGCATTTCCTTTTTCACCGGGTCATACAACAGTCCGTTAATGGTAAAATCCCTACGCCTTACATCTTCTTCGGCAGTGCTGAAGGATACATAATCCGGATGCCGCCCGTCACTATAAGATTTTTCTGTGCGAAATGTAGCAACCTCAAAATTATGTCCATCTTTTACAACAACCACCACGCCATATTGCGTACCTACGGAAAAAGTTTTTTTAAAGAGATTCATAACGTCATGGGGAAGGGCATTCGTGGCAATATCGTAATCGGCAGATTCCCTCCTCATAATCATATCGCGCACACATCCGCCCGCAAAAAGGGCATCAAAACCTTTATCCTGCAATGTTTTTACAATTTCAATGGCATTCTGTTTTATGGGCATGTTTACTTATCATTACCTTCCATATATGCGGTGGACTGCG
>NZ_CAADGZ010000028.1:0-35252 GCF_900696675.1 uncultured Candidatus Kuenenia sp.
AGTGTTAAACTCTTTTGTTGTACCCACCGGTAGACGGAGATAATAGTCCGTCAGTATTGTAGAACCTTCAAGAGGCAGCATAAACAGCATTTTACAGCCGAAGTTGCCTTTAAAATTGACAATAATGCCGGTCATTTCCCTCGTGTCAGTATTCATTTTCTCAGTGGCTTCGTTAAAATCTGCCATGTAGATTTTAGAGAGAGTGATTTTTGCGCCGGTCCTTAATGTCTTGGAAAGGGCCCTTGAAGCATTGTCGATAGAAAGCTTCATTATTACCTCCAACATCCGTAAGCGTTCCGGTGAAATAACCATTTTTTACCTTTGTTTTTGATAAATGCTATCTTTTCGCAAATAAAATAATAAAATTAATATACTTAATAAATACAGACAGCTTCTCCGAATATGCGGCATTCCACATTGCCGGTGGTTGTATCAAGCGCTATATTGTATCCCTTTGTTCCACCCGTTTTTGCCGCTACAATTTTGATACCTTCTTCTTTTAATATCCTGCGCACTTCATGTTCATTTTTTTCGCCAATATTAATGAGCTTCCCGGCGGTTTCGAACATCTTTGCGCCGCCAAATATTTTTGCAAGGAGGGTGTTTTTTGACGCTCCGCCGTTTTTGATGATTTGTCCAATAAAAAAAGGCAATCCCGGGTCAGCATATTTCGTTAATTTTTGATCATTCCCTATTTTTTTGGGCAGCATTATATGAAGGATGCCCCCTACTTTTACTATGGGGTCGTACAATGCTATTCCGATGCATGAACCGAGCAATGTCTTTAATTGGTTAGGAGCCCGTGCTATTTTTGCATCTCCAACGCCAACGGTGTAGATATTAGAGGCGTCGTTCATGTTATGCGAAAATTTCCAACGGGTTTATATAACGTCTCTGTGCGAAGCATACAATAAAAAATTTTCCTTTCCGAAATATGAAGATTATATCCATTTTACTGCACAATCAGAAATCACTGAACTCACCATCCATAGGTATTATATCTTCAGGTTTTTTCCCTGATTCCCCCTCATCATTTTTGCGAACATGTTTGCGGCCTTTGCTTCCTACAGCCTTGTAAGCCTCTAGGGCAGGTCTTCTGTGATAAGTGATTTCTTTTTTCAAGGATGTTTTTTTCTTAACCTCCGGTTCCATAGCCTCCTCCCGTATCCCGCCGACCTGTGCTGCGAGTTCAAGCACAACTTCTCTTAAATTCACCGACTGGGAAGATAGTTCTTCGCTGGCGGATGCCATTTGTTCTGCATTGGCTGCATTTTGTTGGGTAACGTTATCTATGGACGTCATAGCTTTTCCTATCTGGCCTACCCCTTCCGATTGTTCCCTTGAAGCCGCTGAGATCTCTCCCATCAAATCTGCAACCTTCTTCGTATCCGTTGCTATTTCCTTCAGCTTTTCTGCAAACACCTCGGTAATCTTTAAGGCGTTATCATTGCTCTGTACACGCGCATTGATCAGGTCTGCCGTTTCTTTTGACGCCGTTGCGCACCTTTGGGCTAAATTGCGAACCTCGTCCGCAACCACGGCAAATCCCTTCCCGTGTTCACCGGCCCTTGCGGCCTCTACTGCGGCATTCAGCGCTAAAAGGTTTGTCTGGAACGCTATTTCGTCAATCGACTTGATAATTGCAAGAATTTGATTATTTCCTCCATGCAATTCACGCATAATTGTCTGCAATGATTTCATCGTCTCGTGGCCTTCCTCCGCCGAAGATTTTGCCTTGACCGTCAAATGGCTTGCCTCTTCTGCATTATCTGCATTCTTTGCCGTCATCGAAGACATTTCTTCTATTGAAGCGGAAGTCTCCTCCACGGAAGCTGCCTGCTGCGATGCCCCATCGGCAAGCGACTGGCTTGAAGAAGATATTTGCGATGACGCCGCAGCCACTTCTTCCGCTCCCGCATTCAGGTGATTAACCGTCCTTTTCAATAAAGATACAACCCCTTTGGTAACGAAGAATACCACACCACTAATAAGAAGGACAAAAATCCCGTTTCCCAGAATGCTGAAATTTCTGTTTGCCGCAATTGCCGCATTTATACTGTCCATAGGCGCCACCACGCTTATTCCGCCCCTGATTTCTCCAAGTTTGTACCCTTCCATTTGCCTTCCCGATATGTCTTTGCCGTCTCCCGTAGGGCTTGTCTCCGGATATCCATGACATACAAGGCAGGCTTCTGTAATTTTTAGTGGTACCATAAGACGGAATATTTGCGACGCCGCTCCCAGGTTCCAGTCTTCGATGGTTATTTCTGAAATCTCTTTTAAATCAGGATTTGCGGCAAAGCGTTCTAACTGTCTGGTTTCCCACGCATCGGGTTTATTCGATGGATTTCTGTATTGCAGGCTTGTTTGCTTCATTTTGTATATGGTAGTCTGGCTGAAGTGCTCTGCCACTTCACGACCAACCACTGCGGGGATTACCCCTTTGAATTCGAAGTTGCCTTTGGAATCATTGTTTATGGCCTGCTGTTTTGTCGCAATCACCTGCCGGACAGACATAAGCTGATTCGCCGCCATACGCGCCTCCTTTTTTACTTCCTCCAGCATTTGCGCCTTTTCCCTCTTCATGACAATCACCGATAAAATACCGGATCCTATCGCGATTGAGATAACTATTGTCACGATGAGCCTTGTCATTATCGTCATTTTGCCGAACATTATAATCCCTTTCTTTTGAAAAATTTTTATTATGTTTAACATATTTCTGTAAAATTGCTCGCCATGCAGACTTCTTCCTGGCGTAATATCTTGTCAATATCGAGTAGTATTTTGACCTTATTTTTTATCTGTGCAATGCCTAAAAAAACATCGGTATCTATGTCCTGCCCAAAGTGCGGAGAAGGTTCCATGTCTTCTGTGGCAATATCAATGACTTCCGATACTGTGTCTACAATGACGCCCGTAAGGGTATTGTTTACTTCCACCACAACAATGCAGGTTTCTTTCGTGTGTTCCTTTTCCGGAAACCCGAACTTTAACCTTAAATCAACTACGGGAATTACCTTTCCCCTTAAATTAATTACGCCCTTAATATAATTTGGCGATTGAGGCACAGGCGTTATTGCCATGACGCCAATGATTTCCCTTACTTTTAAAATCTCGATACCATATTCTTCATCGCCCAGAACAAAAGTTAAATATTTTCCTTCATGAGAAGCCAGACTGGAAATTTCGGCAGGTTTTTGCTGACTAAGAACACCTTCCATAATTCTCCTCCTATAAAAAGTAAAACGTTTGGTTTTTGTATATTAGTTAAGAGCAAGATTCATAATGCCGCCGACATCCAATATAAGCCCTACCCTTCCGTCCCCAAGTATGGCACTGCCGGAAACCCCTTTGACATTGCGGAATTGTTCTCCAAGGCGTTTGATGACAATTTGTTGTTGCCCTATTAAATCATCGACAAGAATCCCACATCGTTGCCCTTCACTTTCAACAATGAGAATAATGGCCTCCCATGGGGCGTATTTTTTAGGCTCTACATTATACCACTGGTGCAGCCGTACCATTGGCAAAATATTGCCCCGCACATTTATTACTTCACCGCGCTGTTGTATCGTTGAGATATCATCTTTTTTCGGGCGTATGGATTCTTCTATAGAAAGCATTGGAACGATATATTTCTGATTCCCTACCTGGACGATCATTCCGTCAATGATTGCCATTGTCAGGGGAAGTTTGATAGAGATTTTCGTGCCTTTGCCTTCTTCTGAAGAGATTTCTACCTTGCCGCGCAGGCGTTCAATATTTTTCTTAACCACATCCATCCCTACGCCGCGTCCTGATATATCGGTTATCTTCTCAGCAGTGGAAAATCCTGCGGCAAAAATCAAACCGAAGATTTGTTGTTCAGTAAGAGTGGCGTTTTCACTCATTATTCCTTTTTCAATGGCTTTTTTCAGTAATTTATCTTTTCGTAAACCCCTGCCGTCGTCTCTTATTTCAATAAAAATGTTCCCCCCTTTGTGAAAGGCATCAAGATACACATGTCCCAAGGCAGGCTTTCCCGCGGCAATCCGTTCTTCTTCCGGTTCGATTCCATGATCTACCGAATTTCTAAGAATATGTACCAGCGGGTCTCCAATTGATTCAATTACCGATTTGTCTAGTTCAGTCTCTTCTCCGGAAACTTCCAGCTTTACCTTTTTGCCGGCTTTTTTGGAAACATCACGGACGAGCCGCGACATTTTCTGGAAGGTTGATTTAATGGGAACCATTCGTATTGACATTACCTGATCTTGTATGTCTTTTACTATCTTTCCCAGGTGTGAAATATTTTTATTTGATGTGCTGTTCGTGTTTTCCAGAAGGTCTTTTATGAGGGCGTTGGCGATTACCAGTTCGCCCACAAGGTTTACAAGGCTGTCTATTTTTTGTATATCGACCTTGACCGTTTCTGAGACTGGCGCTGTTGCCGGCAAGGTTTTGAGGGCGCTGTCTATAGTTTCTTTTGTGACGATGCCCTTTTCAACAATGATTTCTCCTATTTTTTTTTGCTGTAGTTTTTCCTGTTCCTCTAATGCCTTGTCAAGGTCATCTTCGGTAATTTCCCCTTTTTCTACAAGTATTTCACCTAAGTGCTGCGGTTTTGAAGGTGCGCTTTCCGTTGCTTTCTGTCCTACGAGGGCATTTTTTATTTTTACAATAACCGGGGCGTAATCTACAATTTCGTCCGAAACGTCTATTTTCTCGACTTTCTTTGCAACAAGCCCCCTTAATCTTTTCAGTATGTCCACGCCTTCGTACAATATTTCTATGATTAACGGGGTTATTTTCAGATTGCCCTTTCTTGCTTCGTCAAGAAGTGTTTCTAGTTCATGGCTTACTGTACCCATATCCTTCAATCCTAAAAAGCCGGCGCTTCCTTTCGTGCTGTGAATAGGGCGGAATATTGTGTTGATAATATCCGTATTGTCCGGGTTTTCTTCTAATTGGAGGATTTGTGATTCTACCGATTCCAGATGATCCCCCGATTCTGTCAGGAATTCTTTGACAATTTCCGGGTCATCCATTAAAAAAGAGGTATCTTCCATATTCTTATCCTTAAAAAAACAACTATCGGTTTGCAGGGATTTTTAAGCTTTTATTAAGCATATGTTTGTTAATTTTTTCCATTAATTTTTGTCTCGTTACCGGTTTTACTATAAAATCAGCAGCGCCTGCCCTTACGGCGCGTATTACATTTTCCTGCGTAGGGTGGGCGGAGCAGATAATAATAGGCACATCTTCAACCATTGCATTTCTTTTAATTCTTTCGCAGAGGGTAATTCCGTCAACTCCTGGCATGTAAATGTCCATTAATACCAGATCGATATTGGTTTTCCCCAGAGTTGAGAGCGCATGGCCCGGATTGTCTGTCACCAATACTTTATAATCATTACCGAGTAATTTTCTGATGATTCGTAAATCGGTGTTTGAATCGTCCACTGCAAGTATTGTTCCCCGATATTCTTTGTTTTCTTCCTCAATGATTTCCCCGAAAAATTCTTCTCCGATCAATTTAGGGACACATATAATAAATTGATCATCGTCAAAACCCATTATTCTTAAAGAAGTAGAGAGGAAAAGGCATTCTTCGTTAAGGATGTCGTCTTTTAATACGGTGGTCATATTTTCTTTGTTTATTGGCTCTACCGATAATAATTTCAGGTGAATCGGTTTGGGTAATTTCAGGCGTAGGTCATTATCTAAAATACCGCATACCTGATTCGAAAACTCTTTGAAACCGTCCGCGCAATCAGCATCGAAATTTTCCTTATTAGCATTTTCCTTTATTGCTTCATCTTCGAGAAGCAGGAGAATGTTACCAATTGTTATCGCTAGTTTTAAAGATAAAAGTAAATATATTTCGCCCTCATAAAAATCCTCGACAATTATTTTTGATAACACAAACTTTGCATTGGCATTTTTAATAAAAGTTCCTATGGTGGTAATTTTTAAAACAGGGTTAATGAGAAAAAATTGCTTGTTTGTTAATTGGCTGCATCCTTCGCAAACGCGCGGAAATGTACTCACCCACGTTTTCTCAAACTGAGACGCGGGCGCCTTTTTCTCTGATTTATCGGCAGGTTTTTCCATAAGATAATAGGGAAAATAAATTATTATTTTGACTCTTTCAACAGCAAACCTACGCCAAATTTTTCTTTTTCTGCGCTAAAATACGTCATCAACCATGGGTCCTTGCTAAAGCATGACAAGGCGGTGTCTGATACGGTAGGCACGTTGCCGACCGCTGTAATGGAAAGGCCTTCACCCGCTATTACAATGGGGATAGAAAGGTGCATTTCGCCATATTTTTCTGACATTTTGGTCTTAATATTTCCGGCGATCATATTAGATACTTCTCCGACGGCATCTTTCACGTCGTTATTGAATTCCTCCAGTTCCATCATTAACATGCTGGAGGCTACTTTTAGCGCAAATTTTTTTGAACAAAATATACCGACTACCCCGTGATACTGGCCTGTAAAGCTTACCATGCCAATAACATCAGTTTTAATCTGTGTTTCGTCAATGAGCGAAGCATCTCCATAGTTTAAATCCAGCATAATCATTGTTTCAAATAATATTTTCGTTGTTTCCTTAATATCTAAAGTAATCCCATCCATGATCCCCTTAAGATCCATTGTGTAAGCTCCTTTTGATTTCTTTTTCGGTTTTTTTAAATTGCCCGGGCGCAAATAGCTATTAAGAAGGTACTTTTCTATTTAATTTGTAAAAAAGCACCTAATTTGGTTTTTAATTGGTCAGGGGTGAATGGTTTTGTGATATAGCCATTAGCACCACTGCCTGTAGCCTCTACTACTTTTGCGTCACTGCCTTCAGTAGTACACATTATAATAGGGGTCTGGTTTCCACTGCCCCTGAGTGCCTTCACAAATTCAATACCTGTCATATTGGGCATGTTCCAATCACAAAGAATCAGGTCAATGCTGCTATCTGCGGCAATTTTAGCCAGAGCTTCTTTTCCGTCTCCTGCTTCCACAAATGAATCAACCATCAAACCGGACTGTTGAATGTTTCTCTGGATCATTTTGCGCATTACGGAGGAATCATCAATTATTAATACTTTTGGCATAACACTCTTATCTCCTTCTGTTAAAGATTAAAATGAATATATTTCTTATAGTAGACAGTAAGTTACAGCAGTATATATTATCAATCTGTAAAAACCTCTTTTTTTGTAAGTTTTTGAGTACGTCCAATAAACGGAAAATATTCAAAAAGACAAAAACCAAATCTCAAATTAGTTGCGCTAAGAAGTTAAATTAAAGGCGGCATTATACAGAATTAAGGTAAAGATTTTAAATAAAATTTAGGAAATTCCAGAGCTTCTGAAAATCGTGATACTATTTTTGACATGCAGGAAATGACAGATAAAATTACCATCCCTTCGATTTAATGCACGACACGAAAAATCTGAGTGTTTCCAATCCGTTTCTTCAAAAGATACGGCAGTATTATAAATAATATTAACGGTTTATTTTTAATTTTCTTGAAAGGTTTATAGAAATTTGTTTTATTAACACTTATGGAAATAAATAAAAATACCGTAATTAAAGACCTTATAGAGGCGCATCCGGAAACACTTGCAGTATTCAAAAAGTATAACCTGGTCATTGCCGGCGGTGTGCGGGGACCTAATGAGCCAATAGCTTTTTTTGCAAAGGCACATGAGGTTGATTATGACACGTTGGTGAGAGAATTAAATGAAGCCATTGAAAAAGGCGGAGGGGAGTATGTTGAACTTCCTCTGTTAGAGGTAGATAAGGTATATGAAAAGTTCGCGAAAGCTGCGATTTTATTTACACTTACCGTAGGGGTAACATTTGGTGCCGTTATTCTTAGTTATATTGCGATTAAATTGAATTTCAACGCAACGCACTATGCCCACATCCAGGCGCATGGTTATGCCCAGTTAGTAGGATGGGTAGGACTTTTTATTATGGGGTTTGCTTTATACATCATACCGAGGGTAAAAAATACCGAACTGCGGCACAAAAATCTGGTAAATGTCTGCTTCGGATTCATCATTATCGGCATTGTTTTAAGGGCCGTCGTGCAGCCTGTTCCGTATAGTTCTGTAAGATTCCTGCTTCCTGCATCCGCGATGTTTGAGATTGGTGCAGTCCTGTTGTTTTCCTTCATTCTTTTTAGTACGATATCTTCCAGTCAGGAAAAGGTCGGCATATTCGACAAATTTTTCAAGGCAGGACTACTGTGGTTGTTGATTTCCTCATTGGTGAACTTGGGGATGGTTTTTTATTTATATAATAAATCGGTTCAGGAGATACCCAAATCAGTTTTTAGCCCCTACGTACATTTGTACCTCTTTGGTTTTGTTTTTATGTTTATTTTTGCTGTCAATATAAGGACAGTATATGCTTTTCTTGACATTAAGCCTGTCCGTGAAAAGGCGATTAACCTCAGTTTTTGGATGCTTAACGCATCCATACCAGTTTATTTTATTACATGCGTTTTTGCCGGCAAAAGTGTCATTGCACTGCGGTTTTCACAATTGGTGGTATTCTTCATTGCGTTCGCCGTTTTTTCATTCATTTACGGTTTGCGCGTCTTTGAGAGGTCTACAAAAGAACTTCATGGTGTTGTAATGGACAGGAGTTATACAAAAACGATACATGCTGCTTACATATGGCTTATCATCAGCATGCTAATACTCATTACCATGCCTTTTTTGCATCATAAAACAGAGATATTAAAGCAATTTCATGGTTCGTTTAATCATGCCGTCACCGTTGGTTTTATTACGATGATGATGATTGGTTATGCTTCAAAAATGGTTCCAACGTTTACCGGCATAAATATGCACAGTATTAAACTTTCACATATTACCTTCATACTTTTAAACACAGGATGTTTTATCCGGGTATTTTCCCAAATGTCCGTCGGGATAAGCGGAGGAAAACCTATTTTTTACGGTATTGTGGGAACATCGGGATGGTTTGAGCTGGCCGCGATAGGTTTTTTTGGATACAATTTGTGGAAGACTATGAACACGAAGGAACAACCTAAGCCTTCTGAAATTAAAAAAATAACGGTAGTCGACAAGGATACGAAGGTATTTGATATTGTGGACCAATATCCTGAAACATTGCAGATATTTCTTGATTATGGATTCAGCCAAATGGCGAATCCTGTTATGAGGAATACGATGGGAAGAGTAGCAACGATTGATATGGCTGCAAAAATGCATAATGTAGATAGAGAAAAATTTATCCAGTCCCTTAACGATAGAATCGCCGACAAAAAATAATCCCTTCCTGCCCCTTTTCAAACCATGGCAAAAGAATCACAAATATCCTTATTAGATTTAACTACGGGTTTATCAGAAACCGTTGATTTGGTTAATCCCGCATGGGTAAATCATCACATGCAAGTTGCTTATATCGCTTTTAGCCTCAGCGAAGAACTGGGGTTATCCATGGAAGAAAAAAGAGGTCTCGTGTTGGCAGGGGCTTTACATGATATTGGATGTTATTGCCGTGCAGAAAGGATGGACCTTCTTAAATTTGAAAGCGAATTTCCTCACGAACATGAAGAATTAGGATACCTCTTCCTTAACGAATTTAAACCATTTAGTTCCATCGCAAATCTTATACGATTTCATCACGTCCGCTGGGATAAAAAAAATAAAATACAGAAATCGGGAAAAAAGGTGCCATATGGCAGTTATATATTACATATTGCGGACAGGGTTTCTACTTTAATAAATAAACAGGAAGAAATACTCGGGCAGGTGGACAGTATTCGTGAAAAGATAAAGGCACAATCCGGAAAAATGTTCATGCCGGAACTGGTAGATGCCTTTCTGAAATTAGCAGAAAAGGAGTATTTCTGGCTTGAAGCCACTTCGTCACTGCTCTATGTAATTCTGTCCGGCAGGGTAAAAATGCCTTCTATTTCATTGGACATGGAGCACCTTGTTTCCTTTTCTAAGGTATTTTCAAGAATTGTAGATTTCAGAAGCGCTTTTTTTGCCACGCATTCTGCCGGCGTTGCGGCTACGGCTGAAAAATTGGCGCAATTTGTCGGTTTTTCAAAACAAGAATGCCAATGGATGAAAATTGCCGGTTATGTACACGATATCGGAATGCTTGTGGTGCCGATAGAGCTGTTGGAAAAAGAAGAACCGTTAACGGAAGAGGAGTTTGGCATTATTCGTAAGCATCCCTTCTATACGCATCTTATCCTTAAAAGCATCGCGGCTTTCAAGGATATTGTTTCGTGGGCGTCGTATCACCACGAAACGTTATCAGGGACAGGCTATCCTTTCCATGTCAAAGAGGATCTTCTCCCGTTGGGAGCGCGAATCCTGGCAGTTGCCAATGTATTTACCGCCCTCACAGAAATCAGACCATACCGGAATAAATTTTCCGGCGAAACAATACACGAAGAGCTTAAAAAATTGGGAGAAGAATCGAAACTCGATCCCAATATTGTTTCAGCACTACTCTTGCATTTTAATGAAATTAATTCTGCTCGTATTGCCGCACAGGATGAAGCAAGAGAAAAATACCTTAAAACAGAATGCATACTCCTGCACTTCGAATAATAAATATGTAACACTTTAGTTTTTTGAAAAAGGCCAATAATGGCCATGTTTGCCGCATAGTGTTAGGGGCGAAGCATTTGCAGCAAATGCTTCGCCCCTACTTTTTCAAAAAACTAAAGTGTTACATAAATAGTCGGCGGTTATAAGGTATTGGCTCATACCGCATGGACAGAGCGTATGAGAAAATATTTTTATTAAGAAACTATCACCACCGCGACATTTTTATTTCAGATGTTGGAAATGAAAGAAACAACCCTGTCATGGTTAATACTCTGCCGATTTTTGTGCAGGACGTAAGAATAAAATGTCGCTGTAGTACTATTTACTATCAATGGGTTGCAGTTTAATTCTTTTTTCCATGACATTTTTATCCCGCAAAACCTTTAATGTAACACTATCCCCCACTTTGTAGCGGGACAACTCCTTGATGAGATCCTCAGAATTATTCACCTTGTTTCCCTCTACCTCTATAATTACATCCCCCATGAAGAGGCTGCCCGTCCTGTTTCTTTTTGTTCCCTGTAAACCGGCCTTGTCTGCCGCCCCGTTTGGAATGACTTCAAGAATACATGCCCCTTGTATTTCAAGCCGTTTTGTAATGTTATTGGGAACAAGGGTAATGCCCAAACCCGGCCGTTCTACTTTCCCCCTTGCAATTAATTGAGAAACATTACGGTTTATTGTATCAATGGGAACCGCAAATCCAATCCCTGTGCTCGCACCGCTTGGACTCATAATTGATGTGTTCATTCCGATAACTCTTCCAAAGGAATCCAGCAAGGGGCCTCCTGAATTTCCAGGATTAATAGCGGCATCTGTCTGAATAACGTCAAAAATGGTTCTTCCAGTCATTGCCTCAATCGTTCTTCCAAGCGCGCTGATAATCCCTGTTGTAAGGGTCAGATCCAGACCGAATGGATTGCCGAGCGCCAGTACTTTCTGGCCCACCTGCAGATCGGAAGAAGTACCAATGCGTACGGGTATCAGTTTTGTTTTTGGCGCATTGATCCTAAGCACCGCAATGTCATGGTCAGGGTCAACGCCCACGAGGCGGGCATCCCACACAGAACCATCGTTCAACGTCACATCTATTTCATTCGCATTGTAGATAACGTGAAAATTAGTTACGATATGACCGTTTTCATCCCAGATAAAACCGGAACCGGCACCCTGCGGAATCTTGAAGACATCCAGTGAGAACAAATCCCTTCGCACCTGTTTGTTTGTAATATATATCACAGAAGAAGAGGTCATCTTGAAAATGTCTATGGTAGCCTGCTCCTCGCTGCTAAATTCACCTGGAGATGGTGTTACAGGACGGAACACTACTTTATCGCGTGATAAACTTCCTGTCGCGTGGTAAAAAAATAATCCTGCTATAATTAAAAAAAAGTAGGGGAGAAATTTTGTGTATTTCTTGTTCATATCGTATCCTTTCAAGGTAGATGAAAATTCCTTTACGGTTTAATTATTTATAATTGTATGATGCTTTGTCAAGCATGGGTTTTGTAACAATTGCAAAGAAGCTGCATTTTTTTCTACTAAAAAAAACACCACTTCAGTGTACAATACAAAAAATGATCATATCTGAATAACAAATAAACTCCTATTTCCAAAGCTGGCATAACCAAAAACAAACAAGGTCAAATCACGAAATACAAAAGGGAAACCACAGATTATACAGATTAAGAAATTCATCACAAACTGACCAATGACCAATAACATGTTACGAATTTTACCATTAACCATACTCATTGTCCTGCCTTTTATTGCCTTCCTCAATTCTCTCAATAACGACTTTGTCTATGACGACGTATTTACGGTCACCGATAATTATTTTATCAGGGATTGGGGAAATTTCCGGGATTTATTTACGTCTGAATATTTTAAACTTTCAGGGGAAGCAACGTATCGTCCTCTTGTAACCATTTCATATTTCATCGATTATTCAATAGGGAAACTCAATCCCATTGGGTATCATCTGACAAATCTTCTATCCCATGCCGTTGCCGTCATACTTGTTTATTTTATAACGTCTGCCGTTATTCGGAAAAAAACTGTTTCATTTATGGCGGGAATGTTTTTCAGCATGCACCCAATCCTGACTGAAACAGTAAACGCAATCAGTTATAGGGAAGACCTCCTTACTACTGTATTTTTTCTTGGCGCTCTTTTATTATTCATTAATTCAACCAAAAATTTCCATAGATACCTCCTGCTGTATCCGGCATCGCTCTTTTTATACCTTTTCGCATTATGTTCGAAAGAAATGGCAATTACTTTGCCGTTGATGGTTTTCCTCTTCGATTGGATATTGGGGGATAGCGCACAAATAAAAAAGAATGCCGTTCGCTATTATATTGGTTTCCTGGCGGTAAGTATTTTTTATCTTCTTATAAGGTTTGTGCTGTTGCATAATCCTGCGGAGGGACAGTTGACCTATCCGGAAGATAGTTTTTTCGTTAATATGCTCACCATGCCAAAGGTGGTTGCCGCATACATAAAACTATTGTTCATCCCAGTACATTTCAACGCTGAATATATGATCGCCCATACAACAACTCCCCTTGCCCCCGCATTTCTTTGTAGTATGGTTTTTTTATGTGTTGCGGGAATCATTGCCTGCCGGTTTTATTTCTATTCGAAACCGTTCTTTTACTTTACGGTATGGTTTTTCGTCACCCTTACTCCGGCAATGAATATCCTTCCTATTGCCAATATAATGGCGGAACGTTATCTTTATCTTCCTTCTGTAGGCTTTTGCATAATTTTAGCATTAACAATACACAGCGCATGGGAAAAGGGCTGTGCATTACTATTTTTCAAAAAAAGTGATGCGGGTCGGAAAACAACAAAAGGGTATTCACTCCTTTCCGGAAGCAAAGAAGCCATGGTGAAACAAAAAAACCTTCCCCAAACCATTATGATTGTTTTATTGATAGCAATCCCGGTAATCCCCTATTCAGTAACAACTATGCATAGAAACAGGTGCTGGAGGGATCAGTTCATCTTTTGGTCAACTACCGTACAGGACTCCCCTTACAGTGCACGGGCGCATAATAATCTTGGAATGATCTATTTCGGAAAAGGAGATATTGATCCAGCACTCCATGAATTTCAAACATCGGTTTCGCTGGAAGCAGACCCTGAATATCGTCACAACCTGGGTATGGCGTATCAGCGAAAAGGCATGCAGCAAGAGGCGATGCAGGAATATTTACTTGTTCTCGGGGCAAATCCAGATTCCGCCCTCACGCACAATAATATGGGCAATATATTTATTAGTTTGGGGAATATCGACGAAGGAATAATGAAATTTAAAGAGGCAATCAGGCTAAAACCGCATTATTATGACGCCCATTTTAATTTAGGGCTTGCTTTATTCAAGAAAGGACTTTTGAATGACTCAATAGAGGAATTCAGGCTTGCTGTGAAGTACGAACCGGACCATCCCGAAGTGCATAGCTGCCTTGGAACGGCATACGCAAATGCCGGTATGATTGAGGAGTCTATCAGGGCATATAATGAAACCTTGCGTCTGCAGCCAAACTATATAACCGCATATAAAAACCTCGGCATGGTTTATCTCACTTATAAAAAAGATATACAAAGGTCGATAGCATATTTCCAGGAATTTCTGAAGCGGAATCCCGACGGTGATGAAGCAGCGGAAATACGGAGAACTATCGAAAAAATTCAAGCTGCGCAGAAAACGAATAAATAATGCGTTGGAGAGAAAAAGAAATTGCATGAAGAAAAGGCTCCGAAATAAATTAGAGGCTGCATATAAAGAGGCAGTTAATGAAGATTATGAATTATACAAGGAATGGGAAGACACTCTTGGTGATGGACTCGAAGGTGGAAAACGCCATAAAGATTCATCTTGCAATTGATTAGTGCCTTAGCAGTAATTTCTTTTTGTTGTATGTTTTGGATTTTATGCTTTGTTATTCGAATTTGTTTCGTATTTCGTACTTCGAATTTCGTATTTTTTATCTCGTGCTTGTTTAGTTCTGGCTATGCCAGTTTAGGATGTATTGATAAAATGAAAGACCGTATTTATTCGGCGTTACAAAAATATTTTGGCTATTCAAAGTTCTATCCGCTTCAGGAAGATATTATCCGGTGGGTGCTGGAGCAAAAAGACCTCTTTGTCCTCATGCCTACAGGGGGCGGCAAGTCTTTGTGTTATCAATTGCCCGCACTGCTTTTCGATGGAATAACGGTTGTTATATCTCCTTTAATTGCCTTGATGAAAGATCAGGTGGATGGATTAACGGAAAACGGCATTTCCGCAACATTCATTAACAGCTCCGTGCATGCCCGCGAGGTTGCGGCAAGAAAAAGGGACCTTTTGGAGGGTAAAATCAAGATTCTTTATATCGCCCCCGAAAGGCTTGCCATGCGTGAATTCCTTCAGTTCCTGCAGGAATTGAAAGTTTCCCTTTTCGCAATAGACGAATCGCATTGTATTTCTGAATGGGGACATGACTTCAGGCCGGAATACCGCCAATTAAAGATGTTGAGGGAGAAATTCCCAAAGACGCCGTTCATGGCATTGACGGCCACCGCCACGCCTTCCGTGCAGAAAGATATTGTAACGCAATTAAAATTGACCGACTACAAAGTCTTTAATGCCAGCTTCAACAGAAAAAACCTTTTTTATCAGATCATACCCAAAGACAATCCATACCACCAGATTCTTTGTGTTTTAAAAGAACGAAAGAAGGAGTCGGGCATCATCTATTGTCAGGGACGTAAAACAGTTGAAAGCCTGGCAGGGAGTTTACAGGGAGAAGGGTATCGCGCCCTTCCCTACCACGCCGGATTGTCCGCTGAAATGAGAACAGAAAATCAGGAGCGTTTTATTCGTGAAGACATAGAGATTATTGTAGCAACCATTGCGTTTGGCATGGGCATCGATAAACCGAATGTACGTTACGTGATTCACTATGATTTGCCGAAAAGCATTGAAGGATATTATCAGGAAACAGGACGCGCCGGCAGAGACGGGCTAAAAAGCGACTGCATCCTTCTCTTCAGTTATGCAGATAAGATTAAGATAGAATATTTTATACATCAAAAGGAGGATGAAAACGAAAAACAGGCGGCATATCAACAATTAAAGGCGCTCGTGTCATATTGCGAAGGCAACGTTTGCCGGAGAAAGATATTGCTCGATTATTTCGGAGAAAAATTTACTACGCACAATTGTGAAAATTGTGATACCTGTCTTAACCCAAAGGAACAATTTGACGGAACAGTTGCTGCGCAAAAACTGTTGTCGTGTGTCTATAGAGTGGGTGAATCTTTTGGCATGCATCACGTTATCGACGTCCTGCTAGGCTCGCAAAACCAGAAAATACTGCAAAATAGCCATACAGCTCTTACAACGTTTGGCATAGGAAAGGAATATTCAAAATCCCAATGGCTAACATTTTCCCGTGAATTGATCCAGTTGGGGTATCTGGCGCAGGAAGGCGACAGATACCCCGTCTTAAAACTGACCAGCCAGAGCCGTGAGGTATTGCAAGGCAAGAAGAAGGTTCTTTTGGTAAAACCAGAGGAAACCGCTTCGTTGGCCGTGTCCGGAGAAGATAAGAATTATGATCTGGCGTTGTTTGAACGTTTGAGGACGCTAAGAAAAACGCTTGCAGACCAGGAGTCTATGCCTCCTTATGTTATTTTCCATGACACAAGTTTAAAGGAAATGTCGATGCGGTATCCACAAACAGCTTCTGATTTAAAAAAAATCAGCGGTATGGGTGAACTGAAATTAAGAAAATACGGAGACCTTTTCTTAAAAGAAATATGCAATTATTGCAGACAACACCAGATAACGCCAAAAGAGGCGAACTCCAGACGGCAGGCAACCTTGAGGAAACAAATGAAATCTCCCACTGTTTACACAACGCTGGAACTCTATAAAAACAATCTTTCGCTTCGGGAAATAGCCGGGAAAAGAGGCCTTGCAACATCTACAATCGCCACTCATCTTGAAACGCTTATAATCGCGGGAGAAGATGTCTCCATAGATAAATTTGTTGCTCCGGCAAAACAGCAACGAATCCGCACGGTGCTGGGAGAACTGGGTATGGAGGCGTTAACCCCTGTTAAAGAAAAATTAGGAGAAGAGTATTCCTACGATGAAATAAAATTAGTCAGGGCAAAGATACGATATTCTATGGAAAAAGGGGATTGATAGTAACTTCTCAATAAGTTGGTAACACTTTAACCTTTCGAAACTGGAAATTGTCATTTGTAGTACGACGAAACTCGTCGCACTACATGAGAATTTAGTGGGCTGAGATATCAGGTAAGGAACAAGCAACGACCGTTTATAACAAATGCTTCGCCCCTACACTATTCAATACACTTACTGCCCGTGAATCAGTTGTAATAATTGTTCCGTAGTAATTTTGCCGCTCATATCGCTTCCTTCGAGAAGGCTGTCGGCCAATTCCCGTTTGTGCTGATGAAGGTTGACTATTTTTTCTTCTATAGTTCCCTTTGTTACCAGACGGTAAATCGTAACCGGGCGCTTTTGCCCTATCCGGTGCGCCCGGTCTGACGCCTGATCTTCCACTGCCGGGTTCCACCACGGATCCATATGAATCACATAATCAGCAGCCGTCAGATTCAGACCAAGCCCTCCGGCCTTTAGGCTAATCAGGAATAATTCTCCTTCTCCCGACTGAAACGCATCTACACTTCTTTTGCGTTCTTTCATCGGCGTGCTGCCGTCTAGGTATTGATAAGAAATATTAAGGCCTTCCACATATTCTCTGATAATCGTCAAATAATCAACAAACTGGCTGAATACCAGCGCCTTGTGATTGTTTTCCATAAGTTCCTGCACAACCTCTCCAAACAATCTGATTTTTGAGCTTTCTAAAGAATGGCCGGGAACAACAAGCCTGGAATGGCAGCATGCGCGGCGAAGTTTCATGATTTCCGCCAATACCCGCAAATATCCTTCTCCTTTTCCGAAATCAAAAGATTCGATGTTGTCTATTGCTTTTTGCCGCAATGCTTCATAGAAGGCGGATTCTTCAGGCGTCATCTCCACCGAAAGGGTGATTTCCGTTTTAGGAGGAAGTTCTTCCAATACCTGTGCCTTTGTTCTCCTTAAAATGAACGGTTGGATAAGTTTCTTTAACCGCAGTCTTGCCTGGTGACTTTTGTCCCGTTCTATGGGAATTGCATATTTTTCGTTGAATCTTTTTATGCTTCCCAGCAGACCTGGATTAATAAATTGAAACAGATTCCACAGTTCTCCCAGATGGTTTTCAATTGGCGTACCGGTAGTAATAATTTTAAAATCCCCTTTCAGCGCCATCGCCGCCTTTGACCGCTTGGTATTGGAGTTCTTTATCGCCTGGGCTTCATCCAGTATGATAATCGTCCACTTTTTGTCGGCGAGTATTTTTTCTTCCTGTTGCAGCAAGCCATAGCTGCAAACAAGCAGGTCAAAAGGCCCCTGTTTTTTAATGGCCTCTTTTCTGTCTTTTTCTTCCCCGAAAATAGATACGTTAAGCGTAGGGGCAAACCGGCTGGCCTCAGATATCCAGTTCATACAAACGGAGGCCGGGGCAATAACCAGCGACGGACCTTCCTTTGCATGTTCAAGGATTACCGTTAAGGCTTGAATGGTTTTACCCAACCCCATATCATCTGAAAGGCATGCGCCTACCCGCCAGTCAGACAGACGTGACAACCATTGAAATCCTTCCACCTGATAATTTCGTAAATCCGCCTGCAGGGTGGTGGGCACTGCAGGAACTCTTTCCCGTACTTTTTTTAAACGGGCAATGTTATCGTTCCACGCTTTATCAACCTTCAATTGTTTGATTTCTTCCAATGTATCTTCCAGAGCCACCGTGGCTAAGGGATGGAATCTTATTTCGTCTTTGCCTCTTTCTGCAAACGCATTGATTTCTTCAAGGCGTTTGCGAAATTGTTCTGCAAGCGCCAGAAATTGGCCATCCTTCAATTGAATAAACCGGGTGGAGCCATTATCGAGCAAGTCCAGCAAATCACTCATTTTAATGATTAAATCGTCGTCAATTTTTAATTCTCCTGAAGCGGAAAACCAGTCATTTTCATGGCTGATATTCATACTAAACTGCGGAAATGAGGCGACAGCCAGTATTTTTAATTTTTCTCCTTCCGGCCACTCCACTGTAACCCTGTCTTTAACCTCATACAGTTCTGACAAAATCTGCAAACAATCTTCGTTGTTATTAAAAAGCCATGCCCATTGGGTATTGCCTGATTGCTGCAGCGACGGACACGCATTTATTATATTTTCCGCATTGACCTTCTCAAGTGAAAGATCACGGCTGCTTTGCACACGCTGTTGGTTGATTTCTGTAAAAACGTGTTTCCCCCCGGCGCCCGGGTTAAAATAAGGAGGGGATGTTACAAACGGCTTTACAAATATTTCAAGTTTAAAACCATGCCCCACCGGAAGTAAGTGGATATATGTATTTGCACTTGCCTCGATTGTTGGAATAGTTTCATCCGCACCTTCAATGAAAGAGTGAACGGTTACAAGGGAAGAAATTCCGCTCACTGCCCTTATCAAATCTTCTTTTGCCTTAGCGGGAATCGAAATTTGCCGCTTGCCCATAAACTTTGCTATCCGTACATGTTCATCCTTTATCTCAACAATCTTATACCGTGTCGGCGATTCTTTAACGACTTCAATACCAGTGTCTTTAAATGTTTCCGAAAACTGCAGGCTGTATCCCCGCTTTGTCTGTCCCACAATAAGTTCCGGCTCTCCTTTTACCAAATCAACGGCAATATGTGGCGAATCCTCCAGAAATACCAATGGATGTCCGACAAGGGCAAGAAGGGCTTTCTCATGATTTTCGCTGTAAAAATGGCTATAGTAGTCCATGTTTGATTTCGGCGTTTCAATAAAAACCTGCACTACTTTACGATCTTGCAAGGTCATATAATCCAACCCTTCCAGGAGGTTTTTATGCGAGACTCTTTTGCCGGCGCTCCACTTGCCGTTTTTATTGAGCCTCTGCCCTTTAGGGGTTATCTGAATATATTTTTTGTCCAGGGAAACCATCCAGACCAGCCTGCATTCCCTGGAAGAAGCGTTGGTTTTCTCTTTTAAAGATAAATCGATTAACGCATTCAGAGTTTTTTCCCAGTCTTCTTTTCGATGAATACTATCAGTAATATCCTGAATGCCTGTGGACTCCGCCAATTGGTCGCAGGTTCGTTGAATTAATGTGTTTTTCTTACTTTTTAAAAAAAGACGGCCATGAACAAGGGCGAGTAGAAAAAAGCCGTTCTTATTAGCGATCTCAAAACGGCTTTTGTTTGTTTTCGCGTGTAACTTCGCCAAATCTTCGTCAATCCAGTATGCCGCCAATTCATAAAATAAAGCAAATACGCTGTTCTTGTGGAAGTGGGAAAAAATCCCGGAAAGTATTTCCTTTGCTTCGGGAATTAAATTATTTTGGGCAATAATTGCGGCGTAGATACATCGTTTGCACATATTTGTTAAATTTTCGGGTTCATTCCTTGTACCCCACGCCAGTAATTCCTTTGCCAGGCGCAGGTCTTCCGGCTGCCCTGATTTCGCAAGCGCAAATAAATAAAATAATCCTAATATTTGTGTGAAAAACCCAATTTTCTTTATCATTTTTTTTTGGAAAGCTTTTAATGCCTGATCATATATTGCCAGAGATTTGCTGTTTTCCCCTTTTAAAAATGCCACACACCCCTGTGCAAGCATTAAATCCATATATCCAAAGTCTTTTTGAACAATATTCTCAGCCTCCGTCAGATTGCCGCGGAATATGAGATACATCGCATAAATATTTCTTATGATTACATATTCACGTTCATCAACCGTACCATACTTTGCCAAAGATGCACATTGCTCTTCAGAAAGCGGGCGATAGCTCATGATGGCATGATCCACCATATTTTGAAAAACAATTTTTTTTATGGCCGGATGCAGCGAATCAAACATTTCTGCATGGAAAAGCGGGTTGGTACAGACGTCCACCACCACTTTTTTCGCATCAAATCTTTCTCCATAATAATTTGCACTACGATTCAGATTTTCCACGACAATATCAGCATTGCCTGTATATAGCCCAATGCGAATTTCACGGACAATAAGCTGGCTATCAATATAGACGTACGGCGGTACCGGCACGCAACACTGCACAGCATCAACTAATTCTCTGAAATAATCGTTTTTCGAGATACGAGCCAAAATCTCATCAACCAAAACTGATTTGCATTGCACCACACCTGTTCCCACAGGCCCGATTAAGTCAAACTTTGCGAGCCTGTCTAAAGCATATTTAAAATCCCGCATATTAAAAAGGTCTTTATTAATAATTGGCAGCCCCTTTGTCCTCCTCGCTACTGAATAAAGATTCCCCTGTGTCATTGGTGCATAATTGATAGCTAGAATCTGTAACAAAGACTGCTCAATCGAATTAAGTTGTCCATAAATGTCAGAGAAATTCTGCGGTAACTTTTGACTCATAACAGCCTTTTGTCTTTTTAATTAATTGAAAAATATACACCAATTCAAACGCTAAAATGCAAGGTATAATTATACCGTTCAGGGTATAACGTTTCTACCGTTTTATCAATCCGCCAATATGATCCACACAATAATATTTGCCTTGACTTATATCGAACACATTTGGCATTCTTACTTAGTTTTATCGCATTAAAACATGGACAAAAACCAAACGAGCACGAAGTAAAAAATACGAAATTTCAAATGTTCAAAAATATAAGTCTTATAAGCCCTATATGACCCATATTTTGAAATTTCGTATTTTGTGTTTCGTATTTCATCATTATAATATTTTGCCAAAAAATGCAAAAGAAATTACTGCCAGGGTACTAAGAGAGGAGAACTATTTATATGCCGGTATTTGATAATAGTGAATATGATAATCATGAGCAAGTTTTATTTTGTCACGACAGAGAGTCTGGTCTGTTTGCTATTATTGCTATCCATGACACCACCTTAGGGCCTGCTGCCGGAGGATGCAGAATGTGGCCATATGCCTCTGTGGAAGAGGCATTATTGGATGCGCTTCGTCTTTCCCGTGCAATGACTTACAAGAACGCACTCGCCGATTTGCCCCTTGGCGGAGGAAAGGCAGTTATCATTGGCGACCCGTTCAAGGAGAAGAATGATAAACTCCTCGCGTCCTTTGCCGGATTTGTACAACGGTTAGGCGGACAGTACTACACGGCAGAAGACATCGGCATTGGCATAAAGGATGTTGAGCTGTTAGCCAGGGAGTGTGATTATGCCTTTGGTTTAGCAACAACAGGCGACCCTTCCCCCTTTACCTCCCTTGGTTGTTTTCATGGCATGAGGGCGGCGGTAAAACATAAACTTGGCCGTGACAGCCTTCATGGGCTTACCGTATCCGTGCAGGGAGTCGGCAATGTAGGCCGTCACCTTTGTAAAAATCTGAGCGAAGCCGGTGCGAAACTCATCATTACCGATGTGAATCCTGGAGCCGCGGCTCATGTATCCGAAAACGTTGAGGCAAAGGTAGTTGCTCCGGAAGAAATCTACTCACAGGATGTTGATATTTTTTCCCCGTGTGCCAGGGGAGGCATACTGAACGATGACACGATCCCACAACTAAAAGCAAGCATTGTAGCCGGCAGCGCCAACAATCAACTGGCAGAAGCGCGTCATGGTAAAATGCTCTGCGACAGAGGCATCCTCTATGCACCAGACTATGTGATTAATGCGGGTGGTATGCTCAATGCCTCTGGTGATATTTTTGGTCAATACGATGCAAACCAGGTAATGAAGCGATTATCAGGATTGTACGATGCAACTTTACGGATTTTCGAAACAGCACAGCAAGAGGGGAGGCCTACCTCTGAAGTTGCCGATGACCTTGCCCGACAAATAATAGCTGCGAAAAGGGCGTCAAAGAAGAAGTAATATCTGTAGGGGCGAAGTATTTGCCATGACTGGCATACATGCGTTCGTGCCCAAACGGGCAAAATGCTTCGCCCCTACATCGTGCAGCAAACAATGTTACTATTGGAATTTTTCAAAAAACTCAAGTGTTACATTTTTTGTAGTTCCTTTTTATTTTTTGAAAGTATTTTGACTCAATGCTTCTGCGTTAAATGTGATGAAATACGATTTTGACCGTTCTATATCTCGGAAGAATACTGATTGTGCGAAATGGGACGGGGCTTTGTCGCTTTTTGGCAGCCCGGAGGTTATTCCCATGTGGGTTGCGGATATGGATATCCCCATAGCAAAACCCATTACCGACGCCATAAAAAAAAGGGCTGACCACGAGATCTATGGATATTCACTTCCCCGTCCTGCATCAGTGGTGGATGCGGTTATATACAGAATGCAAAAACGCTGCGGATGGAAGGTGAATCCGGAATGGATTGTTTTTACTCCGGGCATTGTGCCTGCATTATATGCTGCAGTAAAGGCATACACTCATCCTGGAGATGAAGTCATTCTCCAAGACCCCGTGTATCATCCTTTCTGGAATGTAATTAAGAACAATGGCTGCCATGTGGTAAATAACAAGCTTGTTTTACAGAACGGACGGTATGGAATGGATCTTGAAGGACTTGACGCCTGTTTTGCCATCAGGCACGGAAGGCCACCAATCCCGCATCGCATAAGATTGATGCTCCTGTGCAGTCCGCATAATCCTGTCGGAAGGGTATGGACTAAAGAGGAATTAATCAGAACGGGAGAAATAGTCATCCGGCATAACGCAATAATAGTTTCGGACGAAGTACACGGCGAGCTGCTTTTCCCCGATATTACCCATACGCCATTTGCTGCATTATCAGAAGAATTTGAACAAAATTCCATAACGTGTATCTCCCCCAGTAAGACGTTTAACCTTGCAGGGCTAGAAGCCTCCGTTGTCATCATTCCCAATGCCGGATTACGCAAACAATTTCAGGAGGCGAGAAAGGGAATTCTGCCGGGTGTTAATGTGTTCGGGTTTGTTGCCATGGAAGCAGCATACAGGTATGGCGATGAGTGGCTGGGGCAGTTTCTTGTATATTTACACAAAAATTATGAGTTCCTGTTTGATTACTTTGAGAAAAAGATACCAAAAATAAAGGTAATACAACCGGAAGGCACGTACCTGATCTGGCTTGATTGCAGGGAATTAGGGTTCGACCCGGTGTATCTCAGGGATTTCATGGCAAAAGAAGCGAAGGTAGGCCTTGATGAGGGATATCTGTTCGGGCAGGGCGGAGAGGGTTTTATGAGGATGAATATTGCATGTCCCCGTTTTGTTTTGTCCGAAGCGCTCCGAAGGATAGAAAACGCGGTGAAAAATTTATAGCACAAAACAGAAACAGGAATGAACAGGATAAATGCATTAGATTAATTTACATTTTTATCATTGCTTTTTGTAATTTGGCAAAACTTGACGCATTTTTTAATGTAGGGAGGAAAATGTTTGTATGAAATACCGTGTTGGCAATATAGGAAAAGTTGTTGTCGCCAAATTTGAGGACGGTGAAGATGTGTTGAAAAATGTGATTCACATAATAAAAAAGGAGAAAATCCTGGCAGCAGTCCTTTATTTAGTTGGTGGTATGCGTGAAGGTAAATTTGTCGTCGGTGCTGAAAGCGATACACTCCCGCCGGTGCCCATGTGGAGAGAACTTGGAGAAAGCCATGAAGTAGTGGGTTTTGGCACAGTATTTTATCAGGGAGAGGAACCAAAGGTTCATTTGCATGGCGCATTCGGAAAGGGTGATGCGGTAAAAGTTGGTTGTCTCAGGGAAAAAACTGAAACATTCCTTGTGCTTGAAGTTGTTATTTTAGAACTCTGTGGAATAGATGCAGTACGTGAATTTGACCCGGCGCTGGGAATGTCCCTGCTGAAGATTTGTTAACCTCCTTACTGCAGTATGCAAAATCAAAATACTTGCAGATAAAGGTTGATTTCGATTATCATAATTTTATAACACTTTAGTCTTTTGAAAAATTCTAATAATAGGGCTGTTTGCAGCATAGTGTAGGGGAGAAGCATTTGCTGTAAATTGTCATAAATGCGTTTATACTCAAACGGGCAAATGCTTCGCCCCTACTTTATTTTTATATTAAAAGATCACAATTAAGGGAGGCTTGCTGCTTGGAAGAGGTGAAACAACGGTATTCAACAACCGAATCTATAAAAGTAACGAAGAACGCCGAAATTCGTTTTGACACTACAAAAAGGTGGCAGCAAAAGCGCAAAAAATTCACTTCTCAAAAGCTGCGCTGGTCTGTTCAGATAGCATTTTTAATTTTAGTTATTGTCATTGGCTGGCAATTTTATACCTTTGTTGCATATTGTGAGGCGGGCGGGAAAGGATTTTATCTGCCAAGGCCGCCAGGAGTTGAATCATTCCTGCCGATAAGCGCTCTTATGGGGACAAAGTACTTTTTCGGAACAGGCAAAATTAATGACATCCACCCTGCAGGGTTTGTTATTTTTGGAACATTGTTGTTGATGGCCGTTTTTTTTAGAAGGGGTTTTTGCAGTTGGATGTGTCCCGTTGGCACTATTTCTGAATGGGAGTGGAAACTTGGCGATTTATTTTTGAACAAACTCCCCAGGCGGGTCAGTTCCTTAATACGTAATATCCCTACCCGTTTTACGGCAGGGCTGAGTCTGGTTTTTACCCCCATTATCATTTTAATGCTCCTGGAAGTCATCACTATGGAGTTTTTCAAATCCCCTTTCTTCAGGGAACTGATCCCTGCCTTTATTGTTGCAATGATCCTGCCTTTCGCCGTTCCGCGAAAATATTGGTCTGATAAAGTAAATGACTGCATTGCAAGGGCATGGAAATATTCAATCCTCGCCTTTTTCCTACAGATGGTTGTTATAAAAATACCTGTTGAGCAACTGGAAGTTTTATACGAACGTGCGCCTTTTATGCGGGTCGCCGATATAAAGATGTTAAAGTTTTTTGTTAATCTGTCAGGTATTGGCCTTGTTGTGGTGCTTGTTTTTTTGATGCTATCGGTAGTAAGCAAGAATTTTTGGTGCAGATTTTTTTGTCCGTATGGCGCCATTCTCGGCATCCTTGCATACATAAGCCCTTTTACAATAACCAGGGACAAAGAAAAATGTATTGATTGCGGAAAATGCACGAAGGCATGCCCGTCATATATTGTCGTTGAAAAGAAGGACCACGTTCTCACCCATGAATGTCTTGCATGTTACGATTGTGTCAATGTTTGCCCGGTAAACGGCGCATTGGATATGAAACTTGCAGGAAAAAGGAAAAAGATTAACTATTGGCTGTATGCAGCGATGTTGGTCGGTTTCTTTATTATCCTGACAAATACTGCAAGGGTAACCGGGCATTGGTACACTAAAATTTCAGACACCGAATTTGTTCTCAGATCAGCAGAACTTGACAACCCGAAATACACCCATAAAGAAGGAAAATTTGAAACGGAATAATAGCCATTCCCTGCCCTATTTTTCAAGGCATGGAATCAAGTGGTGGTTATGACTTTACATAAGTGGCAATATTTTCCGAAAATTGTCGTACCCTATGCTGGCATAGCCTGAACCAAACAAACACGAGATAAAAAATACGAAGCGTGAAATACGAAACAAATTCCAAAATCCTCCCCGACCCCACTCCAAAGGGGGACAACCACCCCTTGCACCCCCGCAAGCGGGGAACATTCTCCCCTTGGAGGGGGATAAGGGGAAGATTTTGGAATTTGTTTCGGGTTTCGTATTTAGCATTTCGGATTTCACCATTAAATATTTTGCCAAATACTGTAAATAAATAACTTTTAAGGTACTATTGTTATCTCTGAATCTGTTTCTCTACCGATAATTTTTAAAGGGCCATAATATGTCTACGATTCTTGCCATTGGACCACATCCTGATGATGTGGAAATAGGTATGGGCGGAAGTATTCTTAAATTTGTTTCGCTTGGTTACGACGTTCACATTGTTGATCTGACAAACGGTGAGCCCACCCCATATGGTAGCATTGAAACACGGAAAGAAGAGTGGGAGCGTTCTTCAAATCTGCTGGGAATAAAGAGCAGAACGGTATTAAAATTCCCCAACCGTTATCTTATGGACGGCATAGAAGTTCGCAAAGAAGTCGCCGGGGTAATCCGTAAAATACGCCCGGAGATTGTATTTTTGCCTTACTGGGTTGACGCCCATCCTGACCACGTTCAAGCATCTAAAATCGGAGAGGCATCCCGTTTTTATGCAAAGCTCAGCAAGTCAGAAATTCCGGGAGAACCATTCTATCCATCACACATCTTTTATTATTTCTGCTATCACTTAAATGTAACTATCAATCCATCGTTTATTTTAGATATAAGCAATGAATTTGTACGAAAACTCGATAGTATGCGCGTGTATCAATCACAGTTTGTGTACGATGCTGCCAGGTGGAAATACATCAGCACGATGATTAAGGAAAGGAACGGTTATTATGGAGGCCTTATTCACGTTGACTACGGAGAACCATTTGCGAGCCACGAACCAATAGGCCTGAAGGATATACGCGATATCCTTTAAAAACTTGACAAATTACAAACTGTCTTAACCCTGTGATTTTATTCCCTATCTATCAGCAAACGGGCGAGAAACCGGAGTTTCTTGAACAAATGCATTCCCAAACTGGAGTTTGGGAACGAGCCGTGTATCGCTTACGCTGAATAGTTACACTGTGTGGTTTAATTCTAATTCTTACTAACCAACGAGTTTTGTTCAAAGATCGAGAATGCCTTATTTCATTGGTTTGATTAATATTAACGTTACCATTCACGCTTTTTATTTCTTTATACTTCCCGTGAATACATAGTCATTATCTGCAACGCCCACATGGCATTCTATACATAGCCCGACCCTTCCTTCCAATTTAACTTCCCCATCGTGGCCGTATTTTACCCAGTACCAATCATTTCCTTGCGGATTAAATCCCTTCTCTTTATACATCACGGTAAGCAAAGACAACTTATTTTCTTCTGTATAGATTTCTTTTATCAGGAGAGAGCCGTTGGGAAATATTCTCTTTTTGTTGACAACGGTATCCAGGGCAAGGTCGTTTATATACAGCCGCAGAATATCACCGGGAGGCATAGTGCTCTCATAAATGCCCTCTTTACCTGGCCATGCCGGATAGCATTTGTAGGGATTTTCTTTTGTCATATACTCCCATAATCTCTGCGCATTTATTTTTTCATTTATGCCGGGCATTTCAGCCGTTCCCCTTTTTTGCGATGTGAAACAAATAACCGCTATTATCACGATAAGAAACCAGATTGTTTTACTTTTGTTCATATTGATTTTGTCCTTCCGCTCTTTCTGAACCTGCCGTGGGTAATTTATGCAGGCTGTTGCAGGGTTTTATACAGATACATTTATTTTCAGATATGACATAATAAAATCCACAATCTTTCGAACATCCGCATCAATATGCAAATAAGGTACATTCATTATTGGGTCTTTATCACCTATTACAGCAATTAAATGTTCATCATCCCGGCACACCATCTGATCGCCGTTCTCTGTCCTAAAGACTTCTATTTTGGGAATGGGTTCTGTCTTATATCCTTCAAGTATTATTATATCGAAATCCCTGAGATAGGTTTCCACCATTTCCTTTAATAGAACCCTTTTTTGCGTCGTCCTAAAAAGACCCATCTTGTTTTCAGAGACAATGATGACGGCATCTGCTCCTGCCTGTGAATGTTTCCAGCTATCTTTGCCTTTCGTATCCATATCAACATTATGATGGGTATGTTTTATGGTAGCAACCCTAAGCCCCCTTAATTTTAATTCTTTAATGACCTTTACAATAAGCGTTGTTTTTCCGCTGTTCGATTTTCCTACAAAGGACACAATCGGTGTTCTTGCATACATAGCATTATCCCTGTTTCTATAATATACCTCATTCACGATTTAAATCTCAAATCGCACCTTATCAAACCATACTATTCATTATCCTTTTCTACAGCTTCATAGAGATTCGTATATATATCAGGAAGGCTATACGTAACCCTGTTCCATGAAGGAATAAGGGTTGCCTCTCTAGGCCCTCTGCTTTGCTCCCATGCCGTCCATAAAACGCCACGAAAATGTCGCACGGCAAGTTCCTCCTCATGACGATTTAAAATCAGATTGTTCATTTCTGCGTCATCGCTATAATACTTAATAAATTTCAGGGCATTATCGTAATAGGTATGAAGCATCATATCAACGAAGGCATCGTCCAGTGGCACTCCGTGAGAACGCATATAATGGAGAAAGAAGGTGGCAATATCCACTGCCATTCTGTGTAATCCCTTGCTTGAATCGTCAGCAGAAAGATCTTGATGTTTATGCTCATAGTTCTTGGAGAGATCCACCTGTGCGATTTTTCTGTTCATTGTATTGTGGTATACCTCGGATAGCGTAGCCACCTCAAGACCCCAATCATAAGCAATATTAATACCCCTTGCAAGTCGGGCGCTTAGGCTGAACTCTCCGGCCAGCGGATATTTGAATATACGATGATATCCGAAAAAACGCTCTAGTTCTTTATGTCCATGCGTATTCATAATTCTCATCATTGAATCGACAAAAGGAACTACAAACAGTCTTGTCACCCTGCCTTTGATTGATCTGTCCGTAAGTGAAACACGGGCATAATACCCTTTACAAAACTCATACTCGTTATTCGGATTTGCGGCAGGCTCAATAAGCCTCCCTAAAAATATGCGGTCATAGGTTACAATGTCGCAATCATGAAGCGCTATGACGTCCACATTGCCCCTTGAAAGTATATAACCAAGGGCAATCCACACTGATTGGCCTTTTCCCTGAATACCTGTCTGAATCTCACGTTCC
Organism: uncultured Candidatus Kuenenia sp.; assembly: GCF_900696675.1. Classification (NCBI taxonomy): domain Bacteria; kingdom Pseudomonadati; phylum Planctomycetota; class Candidatus Brocadiia; order Candidatus Brocadiales; family Candidatus Brocadiaceae; genus Candidatus Kuenenia; species uncultured Candidatus Kuenenia sp. Next base: position 29,483 of record NZ_CAADGZ010000028.1, read on the forward strand.
CGGATGCGCTGAAATACATTCTGAATGCGTGGCCCTTCAACCCAAACAATTTTAACATCGCGTTTTGTTGTACGAAGCCTTCCAAAGTATTTTTTTGCATCCCGGAACTTCTCTTCATCCGGAGCGCCTCCCAGGGCAATAACAACATTACGCAAATAGCGGACTTTTTTAATTTCGCCAACAATACGTTCCATGACTTCCGTATTTTCAAGTTCACTGTAAAGGCAGGGCAGCAAAAGACAAATGCTTACCTGGCGTGCATAATCCTCAAGCTTTTCCTCCAAACTTTTTAAATACTCATTTGGATCAAAGACCCTGTATATATCATGTAACGTGGTAATCGTTCCTTCCTGATGAAAATCAGCCATAAAATACTCCTCTTTTTTGTTTAATAATATATTTACTGCCTTAAGATACGTAGAGGCGCTCACCGCCTTGACGGAAACTGCTATGGAAGAAGTTTAGGGCGAAAAATAAAATAGACTGCCCCGAATAAACATATGCCAGCCCATAAATAATCAAAATGTATCTTTTCTTTCATGTAAATTACGGAAAATGGCACAAACACCATAAGAGTGATTACCTCCTGAAGTATTTTCAGTTGCCCAAGACTCATCACCTGATGCCCAATACGGTTTGCGGGCACTTGAAGCAGATATTCAAACAAGGCAATGCCCCAGCTCACAAGGGCTGCAATAATCCACGTTTTATGAGACAAATTTTTAAGATGTCCATACCATGCAAATGTCATAAAAACATTACTGCAACAAAGCAACAGTATGGTAATGAGATAGTTTCGCATATTATTTTATCCGAAATAACTGATCAATATCATTTCCTGCAACAAACAGGTTGCTCCTACGGCGCTTATCGGTAATACCTTTTTCAAAAGATTAAAGTGTTACAATACATGCAACTTCCCGTATATCCAATACATTTTTGCTTTTTACGCCATTACATGCAAATGGATATTACTCATTTCCAGATTTAATTTTAATAGTCATTTGCCATTATAGGAACACGCTCTCTGTGTTTTCCTACGATTTTTTTAATCTGTGTAATCTGTGGTTTCCCTTTCGTATCTTGTCCAGCTTAGGGATGATGATGCGCATTAAAACCCCTCTGCAAACTTTTCACCTGTTAAATCAGCATTCCTGTTAATTCCATTAGTAATATCCGGATTTATCATGTAGTATATTATTTATTGCTGTTGCTCCGATAGAAGAGAAGAGAAGAGATGTTTATTGCATACAATCTTAAAACGAGATATTAAATAAAAAAATACATAGTTACGTAAAACTATTTCCCTCCACTTTAAAAATGAGAATGATTTGATATGAAAAAAATAGTTGTATTCGTCCTTATCATAAATACGCTTTTTTTGTCCCACAAAATTGCTTCGGCAGATTCACCTATTACGTCCACTGAATTTTATGAAGCTTACATGGATGTGAAAATGGTTCAACGTGCACATTTACAAAGTGTGCTGGGGTTTGAAATAGCGGAATTTCTTTCCTCTCCAGAGAATCCCATAGACGAAAAAGCCGCCGTAATAAACGCCCTGTCATGGAAATTTGAAGGGAACAACAATGCTGAATTTTATATGTACTACCTGGCGTTGCGATACCATGTGCCATTTGTTCAATTAGATACGGACTTCCTCAATGCGGATGAAATATTCTGCCTTGGTTATCTCATGGCAATGGATAATTTTTCCCATCCGGAAGACGCCTTGCCAATACTGGAAGAAGCATATAAAACACTAAACAACAGTTTCACCGTTTCAATGATTTTTGCCCTTGTTAAATCGCAATTATTTCTCAGCATGGATTTGTGTGAAGTATGGAAGAGTGTAGAAAAGGTTTTAATGAATAAAGACTTAAAACAGGATTTACGCACAGAGGCAAAAAAGAAGGTCATTGACTATATGGCCGGATACAAAGAGTATTGTCAATAATCGCAGTAGCGTTACAAAAAATACCGACCATCACTCAATGTTTAAACCTTACAAAAAGCCTTCCAAAATTATCACGGTCTTTGTCAATTCGATGATACAATTTTTTTACTTCAGGACGGTTGAGGAATCTCAGGACGGCCTTCTTCAACTGCCCGCTTCCTTTTCCTGGAATAATTTCCACAAGCGCAATCCTTTTCTCAACCGCTTCATTTATTGCCCGGTTCAATTCTTTTTCAATCAAAGAACCATTTTTACAAATATCGTGTAAATCCAATTTTAATTTTGCCATACATTCACTAATGCCTCCCCAAAAAAACGGCTTCAGGGGAATTTACGATCTACGATTTACGATAATCTCCCTCCCACTGGGGGCAAGGGGGATGCGTCTTACGCATTACGATTTAAACCCCACCGGGCGGCACGTCATTTTCTTTTTTCTCTTTTTTCTTCTTTTCTTCCAAATAACGTTCGTAAATTTTCTCTTTTATCAGAAACTCCACCAGATTTTTGTCCAGCTCTTCATTTTTTGCCATAGACGCCAGTATTTCATATACCTTTTCCAGTGGCATGGCTTTTTTGTATGAACGGTCAGCTGCCGTAAGGGCTTCTGTAATATCTGCAACGGCAATAAGGCGGCCTTCAATCGGTATATTATCACCTTTCATCCCAAGTGGGTATCCTTTCCCATTAATATACTCATGGTGCGTCCCGGCAAAGCAGGGCACGTTCTTAAGTTTTTTTGTAAAAGGGATCTGCTTAAGCATCTTCAACGTCATAGCCGCGTGATTCTGCATAATTTTCCGTTCCTCTTCCGTTATACTTCCTTTACGGATGGAAAGGTTTTTCAATTCATCTTCACTCAAATAATTTTGCTCATGCCCGTTTGCGTCTATGTAGGTTAATTGGCTTATGTTTTTCAATCGTTCTGTTTTTTCATTTTCCAGAAACTCTCCCGGCCTGTTACATTGGAGCACAAATTCTTTCATTTCCTTCAATGTGCAGACCTCTTTGAGCATTTCTTCATCCAAATTCTCAATCTCATTTTTTTCAGCGTGCTTTTCCAGCAGCTCTGCCTTTTTCTGAAAATACACTTTTTCTGTCTGTTGGATTAAATAATCAAAACGCAATTCCACATAATGAATCCGGTCAAAAATCGCCTCAAGTTTGTTTCCTTTTTCAACGACATTTACCGGAGTAGTGACTTTTCCAATATCATGCATCCAGGCGGCAGTTCGCAATTCGCACATCTGATCTTCATTAAAATAAACATGCGCAAAAGGTCCTTCTTTTTGTGCGTTCATTGCTTTCGCCATCATCATGGTTAACTCAGCAACACGCTGGATATGTCCGCCGGTAACGGGTGATTTTTCGTCAATCGCAGTAGCCATTACTTTTACAAACGCGCTAAACAATTCTTCCATATCTTTAATCAACTTTGCATTCGTAAATGCAACTGCAGCCTGTGAGGCAAGCGAATGTACAAGATTTTCAAAATCAGCGGAAAAAGGAATCACTTCTCCCGTTCGCCTCTCCTGCGCGTTAATAAGCTGAAGAACGCCAATAACGTCATTCTCATGATTCTTCATGGGGACGACAAGCATGGATTTTGTCCGATACTTGGTAGTGGCGTCAAATTTTTTAGGCCCGGTAAAGTCAAATAATTCAGAGTCATAAACATCAGGAATATTAACACTAACATCTTTAATTGCTGCATAAGCTGAAACATTAGACTCCTTCAATTCAACCGGAGGAAATGTTATTTCTTTGCCTGAGCATCCCCCCATCCTGATATTCATAGAAACATTTTGCAGTATCTTAAATTTCAGATATTCACCTTCCTTAGTATAAAGAGTGCCTGCATCGGCATTCGTAAATCTGCAGGCTTCATCAACAATCATCTCAAGCAGTTTATCCAGATTCCTCTCTCCGGAGAGCGCCCGTCCAATGTCAACAAGTTTCATTATCTGTCTTTTGAGAACGCCAGCAGATAAATCATCGCTCCATTGAAATTTCATTTTTTCATCTTTTTTTCCACAGAGTGACGTCCTGTGTATCTTCAAGTGTTATTCCTATTTCCGTGAGTTTGTTTCTGATAAAATCTGACAATTGAAATAGTTTCTCCTTCCGGAGTTGGTTTCGGGTATCGATAAGAACTCCCATTACTTCTTTCAGTACGCTTTTATCGCCTTCACTGAAATCATCCTCAATATCAGCCTTCACTTCTTTGCGCACAGGAACAATGCCGAGTATGCCATCCCCAAGTTCCTGATAGAGTGAATTTATATCTTCCATGCATTTTTTACTCACTTCTTCGCCGGAATCCAGTAATGCATTCACCTCTTTAGACAAATCAAAAAGGGCTGCAATAGCGCCTGATGTATTAATATCCTCATCCATGGCGTTAAGAAAAGCCTTTTTATGCTCTTCCAGTTTTTCATAAACAAGAACAGTCGTTTCTCCATTCGCAGCTTCATCTATTTGCCGCCGCACCCTCTTTATCGTATTAAACAAACGTTTCAAACCTTTATCCGCAGCGTCCAGCGCCTCATTGCTAAAATCGAGCGGACTGCGGTAGTGGGTTGAGAGAATAAAGAATCGTATCGTTAACGGATGGTATTTTTTAAACGCATCCTTGAGGGTTACAAAATTTCCCAAGGATTTTCCCATTTTTTGCCCGTTTACGGTAACCATATTATTATGAATCCAATAACGAACAAAGGTCATATCGTTTGCCGCCTCGCTCTGCGCGATTTCGCATTCATGATGAGGGAACATATTCTCAATGCCTCCGCCATGAATGTCTAACGATTCGCCAAGATATTTCATTGACATTGCGGAACATTCAAGATGCCATCCTGGGAATCCTTCTCCCCACGGGCTTTTCCATCTCATAATATGCGCAGGCTCCGCCTTTTTCCAAAGCGCAAAATCATTGGGATTCCTTTTCTCCAGGTTAATTTCTATCCTTGCGCCCGCCTCCAGATCTTCCTGCTTTCGTCCCGAGAGTTTTCCGTATTCCCTGTATTTGCTTACTTCAAAATAAACGGAACCATTGGACACATACGCATACCCCTTACTGATCAACTTTTCTATAAGTTCTATTTGTTCGGGTATATGCGCTGTAGCCCTTGGAGAAATATCCGGCCTTAGATTGTTCAGCGCATCCATATCTTCAAAATAACTGCGCGTATATATTTCCACAAGCACTGCAGGCTCTATACGTTCCCTTTGAGCGCGCGCCAGGATTTTGTCGTCACCGGCGTCTGCGTTGTCGGTAAGGTGTCCCACATCCGTTATATTTTGCACGTAGCACACCTTATATCCAAGATATCTCAGATACCTGACTATGACGTCATAGCTCACGTAACTCTTTGCGTGTCCAATATGAGGATGATCATAAACCGTAGGACCGCAAACATACATATTGACGTGCCCCTCAACCAATGGTTTGAATACTTCCTTTTTCTTTGTAATTGAATTGTAAAATTTTAGCGTCATGATTTATTTTTCTCAGTTTTCATAAAAGGTAATATTTTAGTTTTTTGAAAATCCGGTGCCGGTTCAGGTTTGTAACCTTAACCCGCCGTGAGTTTGAATGCTCAAAACATTTTGAATTTGATTCGTATTTCGATATTTGGTTGCGGCCAAAGGCCTTGCCAGGAGCTTCCTGAGTATAAGGGGCTTTGTACTACTATCCATCAATTTCTTGTTTTTTATGCGTGTTTTTCATGCCGCCATTTCCGTAAGTGCTTTAATATCAAGGGCTGAAGCGGTCATCAGTGAACAAGAGAACTTCTGGCCTTTCTCCGTCAA
>NZ_CAADGZ010000029.1:0-34645 GCF_900696675.1 uncultured Candidatus Kuenenia sp.
TTGACGGAGAAAGGCCAGAAGTTCTCTTGTTCACTGATGACCGCTTCAGCCCTTGATATTAAAGCACTTACGGAAATGGCGGCATGAAAAACACGCATAAAAAACAAGAAATTGATGGATAGTAGTACGAAGGTATTAATTCATGGCAATAATTTGGTTTTTTGAAAAATTCCGGTAATGTAGGGGGTCGAACATATGGTCACATATAAATTTTCAGTAATAATCGAAAAAGACAGTGACGGTTATTTTGCCTTTTGTCCTGAATCCCAGGGTTGCTATACACAGGGAAATACTTATAATGAGGTATTGGAAAATATCAAAGACGCTATAAGGGTTCATATAGAAGATAGAATCGCAAGCGGTGAAGATATTCAACAATCTGACTCTGTGAGTTTGACCCTCATGGAAGTATCAGTATGACAGAGAAGTTGCCAAAAGTCACCGCAGGAGACACAATCAAGGCATTAGAAAGAGCCGGATTTTACTTTTCCCGACAGAGCGGAAGTCATAAGATATACGAGGATAAAGATGGACAACGAATATAAAGAAACATACGCAAAGCTATACAAAATTTACAAAAAATATCAGAAGAAGTATAAGCATAACCCGGACTCACACCAAATGTGTTGTATGTGGTCAACGGTTAATCCCCCAGATACAATCGAAGATACTAAGCCAATGTATGAAATAGAGAAAACTTTTGAGATAAATTTTGACGAAGACGAGGCGCTTGTGCTTTATGATATGGATTTAGATGAAGCAGCTCAAAGGATTATTGAGATAAAGAGGGGAAAATGCTAACAAGGCCTTTATGCAGGAACTTGCCGAGGCGGTAAGCGCATTAGAAAAGATTTGTCTTGTAGTAACCTTGCCGTCGAGTGTTATTGAGCATTATGATGAGGGTATAGAGAAGCTCTATCAGCAATTACAAAAGGTGGCAGGACGCGTTGAGAAGATTTACACCTCGTACAAGGTTTGGGAACGAGCCGTGTATCGTTTACGCTGAATAGTTACGGAAAAGATGCTATTATCAAAACCTGAATAGTAGTTCTCATATTTTTTTAACTTATATTACGAAAAAACATACCAATGAATCCCATTTTTATTCTGTGCATTTCCGTTGTCTGCTTTTTGCTGGCGGGTAGATTTTACTCCAGATTCGTATCAAATACCTTGGGAGTCGATTCCGGAAGAAAAACCCCTGCGGTAGAAATAAATGATGGACGCGATTACGTGCCCACTGCAACCCCTATCGTTTTTGCGCATCATTTCGCGGCAATTGCCGGAGCAGGGCCAATAATAGGCCCTGTTATGGCACTAATCTACGGATGGGGTCCCGCATGGTTATGGATATTACTAGGCGGGATATTCTTCGGCGCCGTCCATGATTTTTCCGCTCTCTTTATAAGTGTGCGGGAAGGGGGGAAATCTATTGGCGAAATCGCCAGAAAGTCATTTGGCCCGGCCGCGTTTGTTATGATCATTTCCTTCGCCATCGTCATGCTGGTTCTGGTTAATGCAACATTTCTCAACGCATCCGCAACCGCCCTGACTTCAATCATTGATAGTACACATATCGGTCTCAGCAAAGACCAGAAATTCTTTCGGTGGGCAGATGAAGCAGGGGGCAAGGTGCTTATCGGCGGAATAGCATCGATGTCGGTTATTATTGTCACCGTTTTTGCGCCGCTGATGGGCTATCTTTACATTAAACGCAACGTTTCTGTCATAAAATGCTCTCTTTTCGCTATTTTTATTTGTATTGTTTCGGTTGCCGCCGGAATCTATATGCCGATAACCATGGAACCAAAACACTGGATGTTCCTCATTTCCCTGTACACCATCGTTGCGGCCGGTGTACCCGTCTGGTTATTTTTGCAGTCGAGGGATTTTATTAATGTGCACCTTCTCTATATCGGTCTGATATTGCTTTTTCTGGGAATTATTGCATCCGGGATACGGGGTGTTGAAGTAAATTTCCCGGCAAATAATATGAAAGAAGGTGCATTGTATCTCGGTTTCCTGTGGCCCGGACTTTTTATCACTATTGCGTGCGGGGCTATTTCCGGATTCCACGCACTTTGCGCCGGCGGCACCACCGCAAAACAAATCAAATCCGAAGGCGCTGCGCATACGGTGGGCTATTATGGGATGCTTCTGGAATCGTTTCTTGCCCTTTGTGTTATCATTACCGTTATTATGGGACTCGATATGGTCCAGTATAAACAGCTTGTATTTCCCTCTGAAGAATCAGGATTTAAATGTAATCCGATATTAACCTTTGCCCTTGCGCTCGGACGCTCTCTTCACATCGGGCTAGGATTGCCGTTGCCTTTAGGGATCCTCTTCGGAATGCTTCTTTTAGAGGGATTTGTCATTACAACTCTTGATACCTCCGTAAGATTAAACCGCTATCTTTTTGAAGAACTATGGAGAACGGTTTTTCAACGCACACCGAAGATGCTTGGATATTATTGGGTAAATTCGGGGATGGCGGTTGGTTTAATGATCGGGCTTGCATACAAAAATACGGTAAGCAATATATGGTTAATTTTCGGGACGAGCAACCAGCTTCTTGCGGCATTTACCTTAATAATAATTTCATTCTGGCTGCTGTCAAAAAGAAGGAATCTATGGCTCACGGCAATACCCGCGGTATTTATGATCATCACTACGCTGACAATGCTCGTTGGAATGCTTGTTCGCCAGTTTATACCAAAGGGCAATGTGCCGCTTATTATTGCAGATGTTGTACTTCTCGGCCTTTCTTTCGGCATTATTTGGGTTGCGGTAAAAACACTACTGAACTACAGGAAAACTATCATAACAATTTAGTAGGGGCGAAGCATTTGCCCGTTTGGGTATGAACGCATTTATGACAATTTATAGTAAATGCTTCGCCCCTACGCTATTCGCAATCAGTGAATTAGTCTTCTTCACTATGGCAGTGATTTTTGGTCCGGCAATGCCATTGCATGGCGTCCTCATATCTTTTTTCTGCAACATTTGCCAGAAATGCCAGCCTTGCGGCATTGGTTGTTTTTTTTAAACGCCATGACCGCGTAGCATGGTCTAGTGCCTCTCCTGCATTCCCCGTTTCCAGCTTTTCCCTGCCCAGCGAAACTTCCTTTTCTGCAGCCAGCAGGATTGTTTTTAATAATTCCAGTTCACAGCCGCACCTTACACATTCCGGTGAGTCCGGATTTATCTTTTTGCAGGAAGGACATTGAATCTCCATCACTCCTCCAAATAAAATATAATGTCTTCAAGGGATTCATTTATCTCCGACAACCCCACGAGATCATGTTCGTTTACAGCCTTTTCACTCTTTTCCAGTAAATTGCGAATATCACTTTCGTCCTCCGGGGATATTGAGTCCATAAGTTTCTCGGCGCGCCTTCTCAAGTCTTTAGTCCTGGCAATGGCATCACTTTCTTCTGCAGGAGCTTCATGGCCTCCATCCTCTTTCGTTATAAGCTTAAACTCTTCGCTGTCAAATTCTTCCTCTGAAAACAGCGAAGCAACATTCTTTTGCGACTCAATGATGTTGAAGTTTGATTCAACGTCTTTGGTATCCATTGTGACTTCCTTTGAGAGTCCCGTATTTTTTTCAACCGCAGTAACCTTCAGAATCCCGTTAATATCCAGTTCAAGGTTTAAAATGATTTTATTCCCGGCGGGCGCCTCGCTCAGCCCCTGAACCATGAAATTGCCGATAAAAATGTTGTCCTCTGCAAGCGGTTCTTCTCCCTGATAAATATTGACCTCTACCGCCTCCTGATTATCAACCATAGTGCCAAATACTTCGCCTTTGCTCACGGGAAGGGGTGTGTTGCGTTTGATAATAGGAACAAACACATTGTGATGAATTGCCCCGTCATAGTCTCCGACAGCGCTGGTGCCAAAGGTGTAAGGAGTGATATCCACAAGGATGGATTGCGTTTTGTGTCCGGCAATAATACCCCCCTGTATTGCCGCCCCCATAGATACTATCAGGTCGGGGTTGATTTCATAATGCGGTTCTATTCCAATCTCCTTTGTAATGATTTCGTGGACTAAAGGAGTCCGTGTTGAACCGCCGACTAATATTACCTTATCGATATCGCCCGGGATGAATGATGCATCCTTGAGGCACATATGGATACAGTCCAATGTTTTTTGCAACAACGGACGTATCATGGACTCGTAATCATTCCTGGATATCTCCATTTCAAGGTGCAGTTCCTTACTAATAAATTCTTCTCTAATCTTCGCAAAAGGGTGGTCAGAAAGCTCACGTTTTGCCTTTTCCAGGGTATTAAGAAGCCTTCTTCTTGCCCTTATATCTTCATTTAAATCGACGCCATGTTCTTTTTTAAACACCTGCAATACATGATTGAACAACAATTGATCAAAATCATCTCCGCCTAATTTGGTATCGCCGTGACTTGCCAGCACCTCTACTACCCCATTTTCAACAACGACAAGAGACACATCAAACGTGCCGCCTCCCAGATCATAAACAAGAAGCTTGTGATTTTCAGGGTGACCGGCATCGTATGCAATAGCCGCAGATGTAGGTTCATTGATAATCCTTACCACATCCAGGCCGGCTAACAGTCCGGCGTCCCTGGTTGCATTCCTTTGGCGGTCGTCAAAATATGCAGGAACGGTAATAACCGCTTTTTTAATCTCACTGCCAAGATATTTTTCGGCGTGTTTTTTAAGCGTAAGCAGGATGAAAGAAGATATCTCTTCGGGACGGAACTCCTTTTCCCCCAAACGTACCTTGACATCCTCGCCCATTTTTCTTTTTATGGAGAAGATTGTAGATTCGGGACTCGAAACTGCCTGGTTTTTCGCCGTTTTCCCTACAATAAGCTTGCCTGTAATATCAATGCCGACACATGACGGCATAATCAGATCATCGTCCACCGGAATAACCTTTGGTTTTCCATTCTCCAAAATGGATATCTCTGAATTCGTGGTGCCAAGATCTATCCCAACTATTGTTTCCATGCTATACCCTCCCCTGCGTTTTTGATATCTTTACCTCTGCCAGTTTAATAACTCGTTCTCCCTGTAAGAAACCAGGCGATATTTCTTCTATCACCATATGAGGCAAATGTTTGTCCGTATACTCAACGGCAACTGCATTCATTTGGCCTGGATCAAATAATCTGCCGAGCGTTTCCATTTTTGTAATACCTTCATTTTTCAATAAATTTTCTAAATAACTATACGTAATCTCAAAACCTTCCCTGAACCGATTCCAAACGTTTTCCCAATTACCGTAATTTTTAAAAAGTTTTTTTTTCGGCGGGGTATATAATCTTTCTTTTAATCTTCCCATCCGTTCAAAGACATCAATCACTGCCAGAAAACGGCGCTTGTTTGCAAGCAGTTCTTCTTCCTTTTTTCTCGCATCTGCCTGACCCAGCCGGTTTTGTATATCAACAAGGACATTTTGAAAACCCGCCAGACTTTCTCCAAACCGTGTTAAAACGTCATGATTTCTCCGCCCGCCTTTTCTCACCTCATTTCTGAGAACACAAAGCTCCTCATAGAAAGAATAGATATCCGGTTCATCATCCGTAAATTCTACGCGGGGGATTTCAGATAATTCATTTAACCATTGCCTGAAATCACGTTCCATTTCCGTCTTCCGGAGTTCTAAACAAATGTCTGTATTTACCGGTTCATTTTTACCGGCGAGATCTTCGACATTCAGGATTTCGGGGTTTTGGATTTCGATTAGAGATTCCTCTTCGGAAACCGGAATCCGGGAATTCGGGATTTGGGATTCATCTTTCATCGGAATCGAGGTTTCGGGTTTCGTTATGCGCATATTATCATTTTTTTGTAACCTACCTGAGAAAAAAACTTTTGCCAGAAAATTAACCAATCTTCTTCGAAAATCTGAGTAGAAAGTGGGGATCTTATTAGTGTTCGCCATTAAAATTGCTCTAAATTATTATTTATAAAAAACCTGAAATGCACACATTCGGGATTCATCAAACATCACTAAGCAGCTCCTTCAATCTTTCAAAACCTGGGGGTTTTCGCTTATTCGTTACTCCCGCATGCAGCAATAATGCCTCAAATGGACGATTAATTGGCATATCTCTGTTAAATACATAATATTGCAACCGTTTTCTCTCATCCCGTATCAGATCATATGCATTGGCAATTTTTTTGAACATTTCCGGCGCCCTGTCTGGCGGATGTTTTTTTACCAACTCCAGATAAGCATTACGGATCGTCGCATCGTCTGCTGAGAGGCCAATACCTAAAATTTCATACGGAGTCATTTTTCATCACCTTTTGATTTAAACCTTCTGCTTTCCATAATCTGAAATCTGATAATTACCTAAGCTCGCATAGCAAGAAATAAAAAATACGAAATACGAAACAAATTCCAAAATCCACCCCCTTACTCCCGCCGACGGGGAACATTCTCCCACTTTGGAGGAGGTAAGGGGGTGGATTCGTATTTAGCATTTCGTGTTTCACTATTAAATATTTTGCCAAAAAACGCAAAGAAATTACTGATAAAGTGTAACTATTCAGCGTAATTTATTAAACCACCGGAGATCAGAACGTAACGCGTTTCCAAACCTTGTACTGAACATAGTGACGTATCTGTTTGGAAACGAGCCGCGTATCGTTTGCGTTGACTAGTATAACGTTTCAATAAAATATCTACATTGATACCGTCATTGCGAGCGACAGCGAAGCAATCTTAAGTCTTTTTGGGAACAAGAGATTACTTCGTCGCTACACTCCTCGCAATGACATTTTTTTACGTACACATTTTAACGAAACAATGTAATAGTTACGATAAAGTACTAATGGTTATCCTATTTTTTCTTTTTTTTGTGCGCCCTCTTTGATGGAGATATTCCTTCAAATATTCTTTTTATTATATCGAAACCGGAGTCGCCATCCTCGTCGAAAGCATCAAGCATATCCTTGGGGAAGGGGCCATTCAAAATATTCTTAGTCTCTAAAAATTCCCGTAAGTTCTCCACCTCACTTTTCAATTCACGCACCAACTGCAAATTATTTCTCTTTTCCGCCAAAAGCAGTATATGTTCAAGTTCCTGAAGGGTTTTTTCTGTCGGGACTACTCGTTTGCCTAACTCTCTTAAGGTAAGTTTATGGTAAAGAAATAATGGGGCTTCTTTGTCTTCCTTCAACATTTTTGCAATATATCTTTCCCCGAGTTTAAATTCTTTCTCTTGTAATGCAAATTTTACGATCCTTGATGCATCTGTTTCGGAACATGGTGCCCATAATGTTTTAAACGCATATTCAACAATCCTTTTTTTTTCACTTACCAGCCATTGGGGTTTGCTAATCTCCGATATATAAGAATAAATATCTATTAATAAAGCAACATTGGCGGGGGTGGGTGCGTTGCGCCATGCATTGTCAAGCTCGTCGTAGCGTTTTTGTATATATATATCAGGCACACCATAACACCGGTATACCAACTGTGTAAAATAAATAAGCGGGAAGGGACTCTCTGTGTTGTTTAGCGCCAAATGAAATAATTCATTCCCCCGCTCTTTGTTCTGGTTTTTAAACTCAAGACCAGACCATCGTGCGTAAATATAGGCAATCCCTCTGTTAAAATCATGCGAACTTTTTATTCCAATGTTAATTGCTTTGCCATACATTTTTCTGCCCTGTGGTATCTGCCCTTTATCAAAATTTAGCGGGGCAGCTCGCAGATATGCCAGAGCCAACTGTTTCTTAATTTTGCTATCTAACGGATCAAGGCGGTTTGCCTGCTCCAAATACTTTATTCCCTTCGCAAATACATTGCGATTAACACAGCTAATCCCCGCGTTGGTTAATATAAAAGGGTCCTCGGGGAATATAGCCACCAGTTTATCCAACAGTCTGTTTAACTTCTGTAGTTTGCGGGTTTTCCCGTACACTATTAATAATTGCAAACAGGCATCCTTGCTGCCTTCGTCACGGTCAATACTCTTTAGTAAATAGCGTTCGGCGAGTTTTGCATTTCGGAAGCAGACTTCATCTTCCCTATGTTCCATCCAATGAAAAGGGGAAGGTTCATTTTTTTCTTCGACGGCAAAACTCCCCCCCAAATGTGCGTACACAATGGCTTCAATTTTTTTATTTTCGCCATAAACCTCTTTATATACATCGAGAAAATCTTCCCATATACCTGCATATTCCAGATCACTTAACCTCCAGCCCCTAGAGAGAAAACATTCGGCTTTTTTTATGAGCAAATTTTCAATTTTTCCCTGATCAGTTAATGAGCGGTTGTTTATAATACCTTCTATAAAGTCCTCGGCATCATCTGCCCTCATATAGTAAATACTACTGAAATAAAACCTGGTAAGGGTGCCAACAATGCCTGTTTCCTCTGAAGGAAAATCCGAAAGTCCGTTACGAATATACCTGTATGAATTAAGATGATCGCCTTCCTCCCAAAAATAATCCGCATCGGGCAATACATGCGCAAGCTCTGGATATCCCGACAAATAGCATATCTTCCTTAAAGTCTTTTTGCTTAGAGTCTCAGGCAATTTTTGCTGCGTATTATCCATGAGTACCATAAACGCCTTTGCGGTATCGTGCAACAGCGTGTCTGCGGATATGAGGGAAAAAGCCAATTTCGCCTTTTCATCCTCATTTGTATAAAAGGCAATACTCCCTTTTATAAATAACTTCCAATGCGAAAATACGGAGTTTCGTCCTATCTCTTTTACTTCTGCCCAGGCTTCATCATAACGTTCATGTGCAATATTCTCCAGCGCCTTGTGTATCGCAATTATTTCTTTATATATTTCCGGATTGTATGACTTAAAAAAAGAACTGTCATGGAAACGCAAGACTATTGCATCTGCCATCCCTGGAATTTCGTTAATGCCCGGCGCCTCTATGCCTTTCGACAAAAGGGAAATATACTCATCTGCCGCAGCGGCATAATCGCCCCTCTTAATTGCTATTTTTACCGCTAACAAATCATCGCATTTTCCGCCCGTTATCTCTTTTATCTTAACTACAATATCCTCAACATTCTCCCATTTTTTGTTTTGAATAAATGTATCCGCTAATGCACGATAACTGGCCAGGAGTTCGCTGCGATATTTTTCATTGTCCATCCAATAAAGTTCTTCAAAACTCTCCATTGCCTCCCGGTATCTCTTTTTATCAAAATCATCTCTGGCCTTATGCTCCAGCATTACCGGAGAAAGGTATTTTCTCTTTTTTTTGGTCATTGTTTTTTTTCGTAGGTTTACTATTGATGCTTATGAGTATTGAAGTTTTTTTAGCAGTGGATAAAAAAATGAAACAAAATGTATTTAATATAATACAAAATTAATAAAGCAAATTAAATGAAATTTAGCGATAATTTGCCCAACCATAACATAGACAAACCAGTGCCAAACAAATACGAAATATGAAAGGGGAGCCGCAGATTACACCGCTTGCACAGATTAAAAAAAATCGTAACAAGTAAATTTTCAAAAAACCAAAGTGTTGCCAAAATTTCATTTTATGAGAAACCATAGTCCAAATCCGGTAATCACAACTTCGATAATTCTCATAAATACCTGAATAGATAATCTCTCTAATATGCTCTTTCCAACGAAGGAGCCAATGACCATTACCGGACAAATAGAAAGCCCACATACCCAGGTAGATGATGAAATCGCACCAAAACTCTGATAAGAGACAAGCTTTACAACGTGTATTGCCGCAGTCCCTAAAGCCTCGGTTCCGATGAACGCACCCTTGATGAGCCCGTATGAAAGATAAAACGGCGCAAGAAAAGGACCGGCACTGCCGGAAATTGCAGAAATCAAAGAAAACATGGACCCAATGGGGGCAAACCAATGCGGGCGGAATCCTGTGATCAGACGTCCGCGCCAATGCCGCCAAATGACGGAACAGATTAAAAAGCCACCCAAAATCCTGAGAAGACCGGTATCTGGTAATTTGGTGAAAAGCCAGGCGCCTAGAATGGAAAAAGGAATGGCTCCGGCAACAAACCAAAAAACGACAGGAAGTTGTATAAATCGCCGGTTAAATCCAACACGGCTCAGGTTGCCAACAAGCTGGGCAACGGCATACATCGGAACAGCATCGCGCACCCCAAATATTGCGACCAAAACAGGAAGTAAAATTATACCTCCACCCGTACCGGCAATTGCAGCAACAACAGATGCTATAAGCGCAGAAGATAAAATAAGTAGCCATTGTTCCATTATAGTGTTATTTTCTGGCTCAAATTGGGCAAGTTAACCTACAAACAAACAGACATTTGCGTTGGTATGCATTCTCGGCTGAAACCGGGGGGGGAGGCGTTATACCCGTATATCTACAATTTTGACTGAATCCGGTACATATTTTTTTACAGCAGCAATATCCGGCTCTTTTGTTAAAAGCAGGTAATCTGGAGAGCAGATACTTATTTCTTCGAGTCCGATGACATGGTAACCGAAAATTCGAATCTTCATCTCATCATCAACCACAGCGACCAGATCTAATTCTTTATCCTGGATCACTAAATACGCAATTTCCATAAGGTCAGTAACGCCATAAAGTGCAACACGGGTTTGACCGTTAAAAGGGATCTCTTGTACCTTGCTTTCAACATCTTTTCTCACCGCCTTGTAAAAACGAAAATTTCTGTTTAAAAAATTATAGGCAATCTGCGTCTTTTCTGTAATCCCTTTTGAAGTTAAAATATAGCGAATCTTTCTTGGGTTTGTACCCAAAACTTTTATCAACCCCCTCTTTGTAAGTTTTTTTATCGCAAAGTTTATAGAAGCAACGTTAATGCCCAACTGCGTGGATAATTGGCGCTGGGAAATCCGGTCGCTGTCCGACAATTTTTCAAGGATATTATATTGTGTGATTTCTTCGTCGTTTGCCATACATCTTTATTTATTATCTATCTGATTTTAATCTGAAAAAAGATTACCGGTATTAATTTGAGGCAACACTAATCAATTGATTCAATATCCGCTATGCTAATCTCTGCTGACGTAGATTTTTGCAAAATGTCTATAGAAACTACAACGCGATAATTCGTCTTCCTTTTGACCAGTAGTCCCTCTAAACCAATGAGCGGGCCTGAAACAACCCGGACCTTCGTGCCTTTTTGCAAATATTTGTAAGGGTCTATCGCAACATTGCTGTTTATCAAGGTCTTTAAATTGTTTATTTCTGCATCCGGAATAGGAGAAGGAATAAAGTCATCCTCGTTGCCAATAATCCTTACCACTCCCCGTGTGCTTTTTATTTCATATAGATTATCCAGTGTTATATTGACAAACAAATACCCTGGAAAAAGAGGAACATCAATAAATTTCTTTCTGTCCCGTCTGCGGCTGATTGTTTTCACTAGTGGAAGGAAGGAGCTGATATTCTTTTCCCTTAAGAAGGAATCTACTTGCTTTTCGTGACGAGATCTTGTGTGAACTGCAAACCAGTAGGCAACGTTTTTTTCCATGTTTTTAAAAAACCTCCCGCAGGGTAATAAACCTGCGGGAGGAGCGGGGCCTCACAATTGGGAGATGTGAGAAATTGTGCAATTTCTACTGTTTAAAAATATAAACGTTAGTTAATTTAAACGATTATTTATTGAATGTCAATATAAAAAACAAAAATGGTTACTTGTTTAGATCGTCCAGAATTTCCTGTGCTATTTCCCGAACGGAGCCATCTTCATCATTAAGCGCCTGCTTAATGATTTCTATAGCCTCCTTGCTCTCTATTTCGCCCAATGCCTCTACGGCGCTTTCGCGAACCCACGGATCTTTGTCTTTTAGAGCGGCTTTGGAAATTGGTTTTATTATAGATGCGTCATCTATATCTATTTCCAGCAATGCATCGATGGCGCTTAACCGTACGTCTACATTTGTATCTTTTTCCAATGCCTTAGCAATAATTTCTATTGCTTTTTTATCTTCAGTTTCTCCCAGGGCTATTATAGCATCTTCCCTTTTTTCGGCATCTTCATTTTCCAATGCGTCTTTGGCAAGCGCTTCAAACTCAGGGTCTTTTTTCTTTTTTTTATCTTTTCGTTTGATTAATTTTTCTGGTGGTTTTTGGCTTGTTGGCGTGTAAATTTCTTTCGATTTATTGGCGCTGACTATTGATATTTTTCCTTCTTTTAATTCGTTGGGATCATAACTGAAGGCGTAATTTTTGTCTTTCAAAATCCTGCGTATCCCTTCTCTGATAGGAACATCCTGATATTCCATAGTGACTTTTGTGTCAATTGAATCGGTCAGCCATATTCTTGCGCCGCTTTGCGTCATAATTTCCTTTAACACCTTTTCCAGCGGGGAATCTTCCAGTTTTACGGATAATTTCCCATTTGTAAATTTAATATCAAAGACCTCCGCATCGGCGTTTGTTCCTATGCCGGTAAATTGAGGGAGGGACAGCAGGAAAAAGGCTGCAATCGCAGCATACATGGCAATTTGTGAAAAACTAAGTCGAATAAGAAAGGCTGGTGTGTACATTATCTCCCCTCAATAATGCTGGTAAGCGTTTTTTTCCCCTTTTCCATTATTTCCGGTGTTTTTCCTTCTACATTCAATCTCAGAAGAGGCTCTGTATTTGATTTTCTGACATTAAACCACCAATCGTTGTATTCAACGGTAATTCCATCAAGGTAGTCTATTTTTGCGTTAGGAAATTTTTTAACAATTTCTTCTAATTTCGCATCCTTTTCTTTCACCTTAAAATTTGTTTCCCCCGAGGAGCAATATCTTTTTAGCGGTGCGAGTATGCTGGAAAAAGGAGCCCGTCTTAAACTTAAAAGTTCCAGGATCAAAAAAAATATGATAATTCCCGAGTCGGAATAGTAGTTATCCCTGAAATAATAATGTCCGGAAAGTTCTCCGCCAAATGGTGCGTTTTTTTCTCGTAAGGCGGCTTTCATGTATGCGTGGCCTACCCGTTCGCGACAGGGAATTCCACCTGCGGCTTTTATTTCTTCCGGAACGACCTTGCTCGACCGGAGGTCATATACAATCGCAGCGCCTGGTTCCTGTTTAAGAAATTTTTGCGCTACCAGCGCGGTAATAATATCGCATCCTATTATCCTCCCCATTTCATCTGCAAAAATACACCGGTCTGCATCTCCATCAAAGGCAACCCCCAGGTGTGCCTTTGTTTCTTTTACTTTGTTTTGCAAATCTTCAACATTTTCAGGTTTGAGTGGATTTGCCTCGTGGTTTGGAAAGCTCCCATCAAGTTCAAAATATAACGGAATAATTTCTATTGGAAGCCCTTCACAAACGAAAGGAATAATTTTTCCGGCCATACCATTTCCCGCGTCCACAACAATGCGAAGGGGTCTTAGGTTGTTTGCAAATTTCATTACATGTTTTTTATAATCTTTAAAAACATCATTTAAGATTACCTTTCCAAGCTGGTCAATGCGGGGCGGATGGTATTGTTTTGTTAATTTTGCGATTCTTTCTATTCCTGTTTCAAAACTGACCGGCATTGCCTGCTCTCTGCATATCTTAAATCCGTTATATTCCGCGGGATTATGCGATGCCGTTACCATTACGCCTCCGTCATAAGCGTAATAACCCACGGCAAAATAAGTCATTTCCGTCGGCACAACGCCGATATTTATCACGTTTGTTCCAGTGGAACAAATGCCTTCGATAAGTGCGTTTGCCAATGACCTGGAAGAAGTCCTCATATCTCTGCCAACAACGATGTTTTTTGAACGAGGGTTGTTTTCTTTAAAAAACAAGGCAATGGAAGTTCCTATCTTCCGGGCAGTCAGATCATCAAGTTCTGAAGGATATTTTCCCCGAATATCATAACTTTTGAAAATACCCGTTGATACCGTTGTTTCTGATTTTGATTGTTCAGTATCGTGTTGCGCTTCTACTTTTTCCAGACATACATTGCATTTTGGGTAATTTACCCCTTGCCGGCCTTTGCATACTGAATCGCTGATCTCGTAAGGCTCCCCCGGACAACGATGTTTTCTTTTTTGATTTCCCATAAAACTACTCAATTAAAATCTAATACATCAGATAAATAATGTTTTGCCGGTATCAAATGCTTGTTTAAGGATGGCCTGTTTTTTATATACCGCCCCTTTTTCTTCCAGTTCTGAACACAGCATATCACCGGCATATTCCGCATCAATGACGTGAAAAAAAGATTTCACTGTTTTTATTGCCCCGGCAAAAAGTTCCTCACTCTCATGGCGTGCGGCAGTGGCAATAAAAAAACCTTTAGCGGCAACCCCATCTTTCCTTACCGGGAAATGTAAAATATATTTACGCGACCAAAATACCTGAAAACGGTCAATAAATGCCTTTAGCTGTGCGCTCACGCCCATAAAATAAATGGGAGACGCCACGATTATGCCACCGGCTTCAACAATACGGGGATATATTTTTTGCATATCGTCATTAACTGCACAAATCCCCGTTTGCATGCATCTTCCGCATGAAATACATGGGCTGAAGCTCAAATTCCGCAAAATAATCTTTTCTACGCATATGCCATTCGCTTCAATGCCCTTAATAAGATGATCGAGTATTATATCAGAATTCCCACCACTGCGGGGACTGCCAAAGACCGCAATAACTTTCACAAAAATACCTCAGTGATATGTGAGGACAAGCCTCATATTTATAAGGACAGATTAAAATCACTCAACAATGTAGTGCTGATTGCTTTGTTAAAATCTGCGCAATCAATGGTTCACGAAATTTCTTCCAAAACTTGATTCATATATGAAGATAATTCGCATATAGAATTTACTGTTATTTATTTTTGTTCAACGTGTCCTGGAAATATTTTAAGGTCTTTTGCAGACCAATATCCCTGGAAACCCTTGGCTCCCAATGCAAGAGGCTCATGGCTTTGGATATGTCCGGCTGCCGGACTTTCGGATCGTCTACAGGAAGTTCCTTAAATACAATCTTGCTTTTGCTGTTAGTAAGAGAGAGTATCATTTCTGCCAGTTGCAAAATCGTTATTTCTTCAGGGTTCCCTATGTTTACAGGATTATTTTCCCCTGAAATCAGCAATCGGTAAATGCCTTCCACAAGATCCGATATAAAACAAAAACTCCTTGTCTGGGAACCGTTTCCATATACGGTAATATCTTCGCCTCTTATTGCCTGGCACATGAAGTTAGGGAGGGCACGCCCGTCTTTAATGCGCATTTTCGGCCCATAGGTATTAAATATTCTGACTATTTTTGTATCCATATTGTGATATCGATGGTATGCCATCGTCATTGCTTCCGCAAATCGTTTCGCCTCATCGTATACGCCCCTGGGACCTACCGGATTAACATGTCCCCAATAATCCTCCCTTTGGGGGTGTACCTGGGGGTCGCCATATGTTTCAGAAGTAGAGGCGAGAAGAAATCGCGCCCCTTTTGCCTTTGCCAGCCCCAGACTGTTCAAAGTGCCAAGGGAGCCGACCTTTAGTGTTTGTATGGGATAATTTAAATAATCAAAGGGGCTGGCGGGAGAAGCAAAATGCAATACATTATCGATGCGACCATCTACGTATATATAGTCGCTTACATTGTGTTTTATAAACCGGAAACGGTTATTTCCAATTAAATGAGAAATATTATCCGGACTGCCTGTCAAAAGATTGTCTATACAGAGAACTTCATGTCCTTTTTCTATAAAATAATCACAAAGATGCGAACCAATAAATCCGGCACCTCCTGTTATTAGCGTTCTCAATCAATATTCTCCCAAATTCTGCAAATATCATTATTAAATAGTGTTATGTTGGATTTTACCGCTTTTCCATTTATATTCAAGCGTGAAATCTTGTTAAAATAATCTGTAACTTCTCAATAAGTTGAGGTTTTTATAATAATTTCTACCTTATTCCCCGTTAATAAAGGGGACGGGGGGAGTGTTTTCCTCAATTTATTGAGAAGTTAAAACAATTTTGACAGGTCTTCTATGCTCTTTTCTTCCTGATCGATTAATTTATCCATATTTGAAAAATCACTTTGCTTCTCTATTGAGTCTTTTAATTTTACGGTGATTTTGTGTCGGCCGCAAACAACAGCACCAACAACTCTTCCCTCTTTTGTCGTGACCATAACATATTCCTTCGGGGTTTTTCCTTTGAAATAATTTCTTTTCCCCCCTTTCATCCGTAGATTGCCTGTTCCAATAAGATTAAAAAAAAGATCCCCTACCCGCTTGAAATAATTTGACGTTGTCTCATATTTCCTCAGCCCTCCTCCCGCCATGTTGTTGCCGGCAATGTCGCCTTGCGCTATTGCATTTATCCAATTGGTTTGAACAATATGTTTTTCAAAAACAGGATCCATGATTTGCGCCGCATTACCGGCTGAAAAAACAGCATCATCGTCATCATGGCTTCTCAGATACCTGTCAACCAAAACGCCATTCTCTATTTTCAAGCCGCTGTCTTTTAGCCAGTCAACCGCATGGGTTGTGCCTATTGCTATAAAACAAAGATTACTGTCAAATCTTCTTCCGTCCGTTAACAGTACCGATGCTAATTGATTGTTTGTCCCTTCGAGTGACTGAACCTCTGCATTGGTAATGACTTCAACCTCCATATTTTTAAATTCATCACGTATTAATTTACAGCCATATTCATCAAAAAAGGGGTCGCCTAAACTATTTCTCCTTACGAGAAAGACAACATGCAATCCTGTTGTCCTGAATTCTTCTGCCATATCCATGCCCAAAAGACCTCCGCCAACCACAACAACCTGTTTTGCGTCCCTGACGGCAACCTTTAATCTTTCAGCCTGAATCAAATCATGCATAGTAAAAACGCCTTTGAGGCGGCTTCCCGGAAATTTAGGTTCTATTGGCGAGATTCCCGTAGCAATAAGAAGTTTATCATATCCATAGATATTCTTTTCAGATGTCTCTACAACTCTCTTCTTCTTGTCAAGTTTTGTTGCCCTTGTTCCTAAATGAAGTTGGATTTTTTTTTGCACGTAAAAATCCTTTTTTTTCACCATAATCTCCTCAATGCCTATCTTTCCCACAGCGTATTCCGGAATTCTTGGACGGTAGAACATGGGGGTCTTTTCTTCAGATATTACGATAATTTCCGCATCACTGTCCAGATTACGTATGCGCTCCGCCGCGGTAATACCGGCAGGCCCGCTGCCCACAATTAAATATGCTTTTGCCATAAAGCCTCCAGTACATTCACGTAAAATAAATGGCGTTATTATGATTATAATTAAACCAAATACATGGTATTATAACAGCTACGTATAATCAAATTATTCTTACATCCTGCACATAATTACCGATAGGATTTTTCTTTATGCACTTTTAACGATATGTACGAAATTTTTAAAGAAATTCTTCACTTAGCAGAAACAAAAGAACCTTGTGTATTGGTTACTGTTGTTTGCACAAAGGGTTCTACCCCGCAAAAAGATGGTGCAAAAATGTTAATCCGCAAGGATGGCAGTAGTGTTGGCGCTCTCGGCGGCGGGTGCATAGAAGGGGAAATATGGTCGCAGGCAAAACAACTCCTGAAAGAGCATGGCAGGCCTGTGCTCCGCACGTATGATTTGAACGAGGAATTCTCTGCAAGAGACGGCATGGTATGCGGAGGAACTATGTCTTTTTTTATTGACCCACTGACAACACCACACCCCTTTGAAACATTTGCAAAAGGAATACTCCTTGCCTATGAAGGATACGCCTCTCTTGCCCTTGTAACAATCGTAAACGATAGAAGGGGGAAACATGCCCCGGGGGCAAAATTTATTGTTAAGGCAAACGGCATAAAACAGGGAAGCCTGGGTAATGAAACACTTGAAAGGGAAACAATCGGGGTTGCCGGAAATATTGCTCTTCACGGGGGGAAAATATTTTTTCAGGCAAGTGACGGAACAGATATATACATAGAAGGATTTCGGACGCGGCCAGCACTTATCCTAATCGGGGGAGG
Source organism: uncultured Candidatus Kuenenia sp. (assembly GCF_900696675.1). Lineage (NCBI taxonomy): Bacteria > Pseudomonadati > Planctomycetota > Candidatus Brocadiia > Candidatus Brocadiales > Candidatus Brocadiaceae > Candidatus Kuenenia > uncultured Candidatus Kuenenia sp. The sequence goes on from NZ_CAADGZ010000029.1 coordinate 17,944, forward strand.
ACACGTAAGCAGGGCGGTCTCGCGAATAGCCGCTATGCTGGACTTTGACATCTCTATTGTGGATGACCGTAAGGATTATGTTCAAAAAGAAGATTTTCCTGATGCAAAAGTATGTATCGTCTCCGACTACGGGAAGTGCTTTGAGAATATTCCGTTTACCCGGAATAGTTATATAGTTGTAGCCACACGCGGGCATCGTTACGATGATCTGGCCTTGTTTGCCGCCGCGCAAACGCAAGCCCGTTTCATAGGGCTTTTGGGCAGCAAAAGGAAATCGATGGAAATATTCAAAAGTCTCTTGAAAGAAGGTGTTTCCTCTGAGAAGATCAAAGAAATACACGCCCCTGTAGGCCTGAATATCGGAGCCGTTACCCCGGAAGAAATAGCAGTAAGCATTATGGCTGAAATTATAATGATTCGCTATGGCGGCGACGGTTGTTCGTTAAAAATGCCAGCATCAAAAGTAAATGCAAATTCCCTTAATGTTCCGAAAAAATAACGTCAATCGAAGCATCCCTCCCCTCAGCGGAAAAGATAATTTTCGTTCCTCCCGGGGAAATGCCATATATCGATACACTGGCTTTGCCCAAAGAGTCTGTCGTAATTTCTTCCGGTTTTACCACGGCTACCGTTGGAGAAGTGCTGAATACTTTAATTTTTGCGCCTGAAATTGGCATGCCTTGTTTATCCAGCACTTCAATGAAACCTTTATTTACCGATCCGGAGTGTGCATTCAATTTAAAAGGAGTTGCAAACAAATTTATTTCATCGCGGGGGGCAGGTGTTTGGGCACATGAGTTTAAGAGGAAAAAAGATAATACTCCTAAAACAAAAACCACTTTTTCACACACATTTTTCTTTGGCATATACACCATTTATCGGTTAGTGTGCCCTGACAAAAAATTCAAAGAATATCATGAAACCTACCAAAACAAAGATCAAGGCGCCGGACATAATTATATACATTTTTAAATTCATAAATGGCTGTACCTTCAAACACAATAAAACTGTCGTTTATTTGCAGTTCCAAACGTTAAACAAAATAAACAAGCTTCTTCCGTTCAAAAGGCGTTTCTTCAACGGTATTTTATGGGACAATAAGATAAAACATTTAAAGAATTCCTACAAGAAGAACATCAAAGGTCAGGTCTTTCCCTGCTAAAGGATGGTTGCCGTCTAGTGTGACGCTATATGCAGAGACCTCCGTTATTGTCGCAATTACCTCCCTGCCGTCTTCATTGTTTCGCATTTGTATTTGCTGGCCTACTTTTGGCTCTACGTTGTCCGGGACCTGGCTTCTATCCACCTTTAATACCATTTCATTATAATAAGGGCCGTAAGCCATGCCAGGTGGAATTGTTGTCGTCCTTGATTCGCCGGGATTCATCCCTACTACCATTTGTTCAAAACCAGGAATTAATTGCCCTTCTCCAACGATAAATTCCAATGGTTCACGGTTCACGGAAGAATCAAAAATCGTGCCGTCCTTTAATTTACCAGTATAGTGAACATGAATGGTATCGCCCGGTTTTACCTGTGCCATTTTTTTCTCCTTTCATTTCAGACTTAAGGGTAAAAGTAAAAAAGTTTAAAAATATATCACCAACTATTACATTCACTATTTGCAGAGTCAAAAAATGATAGGTTTTACATGGCAGGAATAAAAAATATCCGGTAGGGCTATTCCACGTAATTTGAATGCATGACAAGCCGATGATTTAGCCTGTATAAACAGGTCTTTTCCTGATAACAATGCGGAAGAGATTTCCAGAGAAATGTATGTCATTTTCTCAGTAACAAAAAAAATAACATTTCTCTCCATTCATATCAAGAGGTAAATGGATTGCAGCGCATAAGTGGCGTTAAACAAAAATGAAAGAAATTGTAACTATTCAGCGTAATCTATTAAACTACCGGAGATCAGAGCGTAACTCTTTCCCAAACTGATACTTCACTATGTTTAGTACAAGGTTTGGAACGAGCCGTGTATCGTTTTACGCTGAATAGTTACGAGGAATCTTGTGATTGTGCTTTTTCATTTTCTCAATGTACCAAATATTGCAAAGGCACTCAGAAATTTTGCGGCAATACCTTTTCTTTCATTTCAAATGCTCCGCTGGTAATGTAGAGAACAAAAAAACACTTTATTTCTCTCTCTCATTACTACTGGGATACTCCTGTTACATTTTGTTTGTTTTGCTCATTTTTGCCTATTTATATGGAAATTCTATTGTTTTTTACTTCTTTCTACACTTATTGAAGGGATCTTTTGGCACAAATTCTTGATCCGCGTCTTTCGTAGGGGGACTTTGACGTTGCCGTGATAATTACCAAAAAACATTTGAATTTTGGTAATACTTTCACTACCATTACAAAATATCTAATAAGCAAATTCCCATTATCTATCGGTTGTTGAAAGCCGTTGGCAGATCTATTGTCGCTAATCCTGGCCGCTGCATTAGCGCACAGGTGCAAGTTAATATCTGGTTTGTTATAAGTATCGTTTAAAGTGTATTGGTTCCTGACCTGACACTTCAGCTTTGGCATGGAGGGGCCGGCCGAACTTGCAGCTTATTATTATGACCGGAAACTGACAGAAAAACCCGATAAGCCAATAATCAATGCGCTGGATTTTATTAAGAGAGCCTTTAAATGTGCATTAATATAAAGTTGGGGTAGGCCAATAACTTATTTTAACCGCCAGACTATAAAAATATGATAATAAACCCCTCCATAGAATTCAGCTTACCGGTTATTTTATTCAGTATCATTTTTCTCTCAGGCTGCGGAACAGACGTCAAGCCACTGGCTGAGACGACACCGCGTGTTAAATACTTTGAGGTTGGTGAACAGGCAACCGGACAGTCCAGGCGTATTTCGGGCAAATTGATAGCGGCTGATACGTCGGTACTCAGCTTCAGTGTTAGCGGTACTATAGAGCAGGTATTGGTCAGCAGAGGAGATACGGTTCTACAAGGCCAGGTATTAGCCGTGCTGGATATGGAACCGCTACGACTCGCCGTGGAACAAGCACGGGCGCAGCTCAATATCGCGCGGGCAAAGGTTACGGAAACCAAGCAAATTTATGACCGTACCGTAACGCTGTTTAACAAACGTGCATCGTCACAGGCTGAAGTCGACACCGCAACTGCAAATCACGCAGCGGCACGTGGCAATTTAAAGGCTGCCCAGAGTGACCTTGATCGCAAGCAGCGCGATCTTTCAAATGCCGAATTAACCGCACCCTTTGCAGGCACGATTGCCGAACGGAATATTGATCCTTTCCAGGAAACAACGGTTGGTCAGGGTGCCTTTTTACTGCAATCCTCTGATGCCCTGGAAGTCGGTGTCCGCATCCCTGAAACGATGATTCGCGATATTGATTATGGTCAGCGAGTCCAGGTCACCTTCCCAACAATCCAGGGCACAAGCTTAACTGGCGTTGTAAGTGAAATCGGCTCGCGAGTTGGAGCAGGTAATGCCTTTCCCGTAAAGATCCAATTATCAGCATCGCAAACCAAATTACTTCCTGGCATGACAGCCAGTGTCACCTTTAACTTCAACGAGTATCTTGAGGGTAGTACCGTGTATTTGATACCTCTTGCAGCGATTGCTATAGAATTTAGCATGCTCAGGCAAGCGAAAGAGAGTAGTTCGCAGGTGCCTCAAAAGACAGCACCGGTATTTGTGATTGACGATAACTACCGGCTGCAAGTCAGGGATGTGGTCATCGGTGACCTGCGAGGAAATCAACTGGAAGTTTATGAAGGCCTTGAAGCGGGTGAGAAGATTGTCAGCGCAGGCGTCACCTTTCTGCATGAAAATATGAAGGTTGAACTGTGGATGCCTGAACAGGGTTTAACGGATGGATAAACTTACACGGTTCACGATTAGTCATGCCAGGTTTTCGTGCTTGTTGATTGTCGCGATTTTGCTTGGTGGGCTTGCTATTTTCGTTTCCCAGCCCCGGCAGGAAGATCCCGAAATCACCTTGCGCAGCGCACAGGTGATCACCTCTTTTCCAGGTTTATCGCCCGAACGAATAGAACAGCTCATCACGCGTCCTATTGAAGACAAAATCAAGGAGTTGTCTGAAATCGACAAAATTAAGTCCGTCTCAATGACGGGCCTATCAATTGTTACGCCAGAAGCCCATGCCCGTTACCACGATATGGACACGATTTGGACTGACCTGCGCAATAAGATGAATGATCTGCGTGATAGCTTGCCAGAGGGTACCCAGGGCCTAACCGTTAATGACGATTACGGCCGTGTTGCGGTGGTCACACTGGCACTGACTGGAGCCGACTATTCCATGGCCGAACTCAACGAGGTCGCTAAAGATATTAAAGATAGCTTGAGTAGCCTGCCACTGGTAGCGCGTGTCGATCTGTATGGGGTTCAGGACGAACGTATCTGGTTAGAGTTTGATGCACATTTTATGGCTCAGTTTAAGTTAACTCCGACCGCCATTGTGACCGCATTGCGGGCACAAAATATTGTGTTGCCCGGCGGAACGGTTAATGCCGCCGGACAGACGGTGGTCATTGAACCCTCCGGTGACTTTCGCTCAGTGGATGAAATTCGTAATTTAGCCATTGAAACGGATGACGGCGAATTAGTCTATCTGCGTGATCTGGCAACTGTCCGGCGGGGCTATGTGGATCCTCCCAAAGCCCCGGCTTTCTATAATAACCAGCCGGCGATTGTGTTGGGCGTATCTATGATGACTGCCTCTAATGTGGTTGAGCTGGGCAAACAGGTTAATGCCCGGCTAGGCACCCTTAAGCCCAAGTTGCCTGTTGGCATGCAGTTGGACGTTGCGATTTTCCAACCTGATCTGGTAGAAGCGTCGGTGAATGACGCCACCAACAATCTACTGCAGACCATGGTTGTGGTATTGGTCGTGGTGATGCTGTTTCTAGGTTGGCGTATCGGTTTAATTGTTGGCACTATGGTGCCTCTGACCATGATGGCAACCTTGATAGGTATGTACATATGGGATATCGAGTTACACAGGGTATCGATCGCCGCCATCATTGTTGCTCTGGGCTTGCTGGTGGATAACGGTGTCGTTATAGCCGAAGATATTCGTCAGCGCATGGATAATGGAGTGGAGCGGCTTGAGGCTGCACTCGCAACACCCAAAATCCTGGCCATCCCGCTGCTTACCAGCTCCCTTACCACCGTAATTGCATTTCTTCCATTGGTATTAATCGATGATACTACGGGCGAATTTCTGCGTTCATTAGGCCAGGTATTAGCCATTGCCCTGCTATCTTCCTGGGTATTAGCCATTACCGTCATTCCTGCATTTTGTTACTGGTTTTTGCCTGTCTCGACAAATACTAATTCGAAAAATACCGGTTCCACAAACAATAGCGCCAACACCTATAAGGCTCCAGTTTACAAGTTCTATCGCCAGCTACTTGGCATCCTACTTAAATGGCGGGTTGCGTTCATTGTTTTGATGATTATTTGCCTGTTTGCTTCGAGTCAGGTTTTTAAGTTTGTTAAACAGCGATCGCTGGGGCCGTCAGAGCGTAACCAGTTTACTGTCTATATTGATTTGCCCGCCGAAGCCGATATCAGTGAAACACTGATTGCCAGCCACAAATTAGCGGCCTATTTGAACGATAAGGGAAAGAACCCGGAAGTCACCGGTATTTTGACTTATGTGGGTTCCGGTGGACCCCGATTTTTTCTGGCTTTAAGCCCCAATGATGCGCAACCCAACAAGGCCTTTCTTGTGGTTAACACTCAAACCAGTGATCAAATAGCCAGGGTTATGCAGCGTGTTGAGGAGTTTATTAAGCAAGATTTGCCGCAGGCCAATGGCAGAGCGGATATCCTGTTTCTCGGTCACGGAGCGCTTGGCTCCGTCGAAATACGTGTGCGGGGCCCCAATGCGGATGTGTTGCGAGCGCTGGGAGCGCAGGTGAAAGACGCCTTTTACAGTGTGCCCGGTGCTCAAACAATCCGCAGTGACTGGGAAAACCCGGTGTTTAAATTGGTGGTAGATATTGACCAGGAACGGGCCAGGCGTGCCGGCGTAACAAGCGAAGCGATCGCGCGCACTTTATCCGCCTCCTTTGATGGCTATCAGATCACCAGTTATCGTGAGGACGACAAAGTCATACCGGTAACTATTCGTGCGCAGTCAGATGATCGCGGTAATCTGGATCGCTTGAGAACCGTCGAGATATTATCTGACGCTGGTGTTCCTGTACCGCTATTACAAATAGCGGACTTCAAAGGCGTCGTCGAGGCCAGCCGGATTCGCCGCTATAACCAGCAACGCGCCCTCACTATCGCCGGCAAACACCCGCGTTTAACGGCGATCGAACTCTACGCCGCGATGCAAGAAGGATTGAATGCCATCGAGGTGCCAAGCGGTTATACGTTAGAGCTGGAAGGTGAAATCAAAGGCTCTCAGGAATCTAACAGTAAGCTATTTGGCTACGCTCCCCATGCCCTCTTCCTGATTATGCTGTTGCTGGTGTTGCAATTTAACTCTTTCCGCCGCTCTGCCATTATCCTGCTCACCATACCCCTGGTTATTATCGGTGCCAATTTTGGTTTGATGATATTTAGCGCCTTCTTCGACTTTACCGCTATGTTGGGCCTGTTTAGCTTGGCGGGAATTATTGTTAACAATGGTATTGTCATGATCGATCGAATTGATCAGGCACGAGACGAGGGTTTGGTGGTTGATGCAGCCGTAACCATAGCGGCACTAGCCCGTGCACGGCCCATCATCATGACCACCATTACCACTATTGCGGGACTATTACCGTTGGCATTATTTGGTGGCGAGTTCTGGTATGGCATGGCCATTGTCATTATGTGCGGTCTTGGAATGGGTACTATTCTGACCCTGGGTTTCGTGCCTGTTTTATACAGCTTAATGTTTCGTTACAAGGACGCAGCACCGGCCACCGCAACGGAACACGCGATATGATTGATTACCTTATGAATAACAATCGATTTAGGTGTCGACCCAAGTGCAGACCCAGGTGCCGATTTGCAGGGCTATTATTATTTACTTTGCTGGCCAGTTGCACCACGGTAGGCCCCGATTATAAAAAACCTGATAGAGCATCACCTGAAGCGTGGGTCGGTCAACTTGAAGGCGGTTTGACCCAGCAACAACTCGATCCGGAGACACTCTCGCAATGGTGGAAATCCCTGGGGGACCCTGTACTTAGTGGTTTTGTGGAAAGGGCAATAGCTGCCAACCTTGATCTCAGAACAGCGGAAGCACAATTGTGCCAAGCCAGAGCCCAAAGGGGCATCATTGGCAGCACTCGCTTTCCAACGATAGATGCCGAAGGCTTTGCGATTCGTACTGGAAGCAGTGAGAACACCGGCGCGGGTTCAACCTCTGAACTTTATTCTTCCTCCTTTGATGCCGCTTGGGAGCTGGACATTTTTGGTGGCCGGCACCGTGCTCTTGAGGCCGCCGAAGCTGACTTTCAAGCGGCCCAGGAAGCGCGACGTGATGTGCTGGTTTCGGTGTTAGCAGAAGTGGCTGTTAACTATATTGAGTTGCGCACTTTTCAGGCCCAGTACGCTGTTGCCAAGCAAAACTTATTGGTACAACTTGATACGTTAGAAATTGTACAGGCACAATTCGATGCTGGTGCGGTGTTGGAGCTTGATCTTGAGCGTGCGGTATCAAATGCAGAAACTACACGCTCCGAACTACCCCGTCTAAACCAGGCTATTACTCAAGCCAAAAATCGTCTCGCCGTATTGATTGGTCAGACCCCCGGCACAGTTGATAAAGAGTTAGACGGGTTGCGGCTGATGTCCACGCCCAGCGTACAAATTGCAGTTGGTGTGCCGGCTGAAACATTGCGCAGACGGCCTGATGTGCGCCGTGCCGAGCGTCAGCTTGCCGCAGAAACGGCACGGATTGGCGTTGCCACAGCCGAGCTTTATCCGAAATTCACCTTAGCTGGCACGATCGGCCTCGAGTCTTTATCTCCGTCAAACCTCATTGCAAGTGATAGCAGAACCTGGGGTATTGGCCCGAGTGTGCAATGGAATATTTTTGATGGCGGTCGTACCCGGCAAAAAATTGCAGTGCAAAATGCACTGCAAGAACAGGCGATGGTACAATACGAAGCCAGTATTCTCAATGCGCTGGAAGAAGTAGAAAATGCGATTACCGCGTTTACCCAGGAGCAACTTCGTTATCGCTCGCTAGTGGAGTCGGCTGCAGCAGCTGAACGAGCAGCAAATATTGCCCAGACGCGCTATGAAGCGGGAGCAAGCAATTTTCTAACGGTTCTCGATACGCAACGAACCCTGCTGAGCACCCAGAATCGACAAGCTGCCAGCCAGGGAGCGATTATGTCCAATCTGGTTCGCTTATATAAATCGTTGGGGGGAGGCTGGACTCCTGAGCAACCCATCAATGGGAAAACGGAATGATATCTATTGAGGTTCCTGATTTTATCGCTCATACGATGGGCATTGTAGTTTTCTTTGTTGGCGTACACATCAATCGAAAATTCACTATTTTACGCGACTTTAATATTCCTGAGACAGTGACGGACGGACTGTTCGCTGCCGTCATCGTGTTTTTAATTGGTCTCTTTGCTGACATAGAGATCAATTACCAACTGAAAACTCGTGACTCGCTGCTGGTTTATTTTTCAGGCTGACCTGGATAAATTGAGTTGTCTAGCGTGAGTTTATCTCAAAAGAAGAGAAGTAGCAATGTAACATAAATACAATCAATGCGTTAAGCACAATATCAATTGTATACACTGAGTCCTTGAAGTTTCAGTCGATGTTTGTGGAAATCCATAATACCTAACGTATTCATCAACTCTTACAATTTTTAGTTAGCCTTAACTCTCCCTCTGGCCTTTGTTTCTTCAAGTATCACAGAAAGCCTTATATTATTAAGGGTGTCTAACAGGGTATCTAACGTTCCATTAAATTGCGCGTGCACTTTTGCCTGATGCCACACAATCGCCGCCATTAGGTATCCGAGGACGCAAATAAAAAAATGCACCCTGATTTTCTGATCCGTCCAGTGAAATTACGGTTTTAAAGCGATAGATTTTTTTAGGACATTCAACCGGCAAGCGAATCGCATCTGAACCTTTGGCATAATCGTTTGATGAAAGTTTTATTTCCAGTTTAGTCGAAATTTCTGGTGCTTGCAGATGTGCTTCGAGAAAGCATAACAAAAGCAATACACCCGCTTCGCCATCATTCTGGTTATAATCCCTGAATTTCGAAGCTGCTTTTGCATAAAGCCCGTAACTATTCAGCGTAATTTATTAAACTACCGGAGATCAGAACGCAATTGCACTGGAAACTTTGTTTCCAATGAGGGTCAGACTTGACAAATTGCAAACTGTCTTAACCCTGTGATTTTATTCCCTATCTATCAGCAAACAGGCGAGAAACCGGAGTTTCTCGAACAAACGCATTCCCAAACAGATACTACACTATGTTCATTACAAGGTTTGGGAACGAGCCGTGTATCGTTTACGCTGAACAGTTACTAAAGCCCTCCGTTTTTGGAAGAGGAAAGTGGGTTTTGTTTTCGATATATTGTAAAAGATTATATAAGGTATTGGGCATTTTTCAAAAAATAGGTGCGATAAAAAATGAAAAAAGAAATCATGGAACGAATATGTTTTAACTGTAACGTTTTTTTCCCTGCAAGTATGGATGGAAATACAGAATATGGCATCTGCCTGAATGATAAAGAATTTGAACCATTTATAGATGAATTACTGGAGAACTTCAATTATTCTTCTTGCCAAAATTTAGTCGATACAAAAAAATTTTCGGGGGAACGTAATGGTTGTGAAGATTATGAGGAAATGGAATTTATAGAAATGGATAACACGAGCGGATTGAGTAATGAGCTAAAACGTTTATCTGAAACCGGTGAACTTGATTTTGAAGCACTTAAGGAATGGTTGTTATATGAACAGGTAAAGAACATTAACTGGGCAACTATGCCGGTAGATAGATATGTCCGCCAATTGCAAAGTCCTTTAGAAAAAGACCGGAATGCGGGTATATCCAGTCTTGGCGGGATGATTTCCTTAGGAAATAAAGAGGCGTTTATGGAATTACTAAAATATTTCAGCAAATTACCTCCTACCAAAACGTTGGAGGAGGTTTATTTGAAAAAGGAAGTTTTAAGACATTTAGTACGTGATGATATGAAATCGCAAATACTTCCCTACATTATTAACGAATTGTACAATACACCCTCAAACAATACCACTCGTCAATGGATAACAGCAATTTTTGAATTTTTATCCCATTCTCCAAAAGATAAAATCCGTGAGCCTTTGGAAAAAATGTTAAAAGATAAAAGGTTTTCATACAGACTTAAGGAAAAAATGAAAAATATTTTATATGGTAATTCTTTATAGTATTTTTGGTATGAGAGGAAAGGCGATACTTTACCCTATAGAAATCCGTACATGTATGATAATAATTCGGGGCATGTACTGAAATTATACTTGATGTAAAAGTGGGTGTGAATAATTTTGTTTGCAGGAGGAGATAATGGTATTGATAAGGGCGTTTTTAGTGAGTTTGACAGGTATGTTGCTCTGCGCTATTTTCAATGTTTTTGCCGGATGAGCGCCGGTAAAAGGTGTAGAAAAGGGGGAAAGCGAATTGGTTGTGCTTATGGCTGAAATAGAAGGAATTATAAGGTTCCGGAACGGCTTTCCACCTACTTTTCTATTGAAGAAATAGAAAAAGAACGGAAAATTTACGGTGACGCAAGCGCTAATCTTACAGCGCTCTGCAAGACCGCTACAACAAAATTTGCCCGGACGGACGACGATAAATATTACGAAATTAATTTTGCAATACTGGCAGCATCTGAAAATATAGACGGTATATTTAGGGATAAGGGAGAGTCTGTTACGTTGGAAGATGTATTATGGCAAGTCGGCCGATTGCGACAGACCTGCGCCGACTGCCATAAACACCTGGATGTAAAGATTGGAACCGGTAAGTATGGTAAACAGTAAAATATCCGAGACACTTGAAACGTGCAATGAATAACGAATAAGGAGTTTCGGATTAGTGCTTATGGGACATTGCCCGCTAAAAATACTAATTGCCCACCTTACGCAACTACACGGCTTTCGAATCCCCGTTGCCGCTGCCGTTGATTGCTGACGTCTGTATAATGCCACCGGCAAAGACAGGCACGCCAATTAAAACGCCGAGGATAACGCCTACGAATTCATCCACCATATCAACGGTTATGCTGCCGAAGGACACAAAAATCCTGTTATTGCCTTCTTTTGCTTTTAAATCCTGATGTTTAAGACCAGAAGAACATACGCCTCTTTTACGAAATTTTTTTATTATTTTCCGATCCTGAACCCATGCGTTTATGCGTGTAATGGGGCATGGGAAAGTGTTAAAGAATGCCAAGCCATACAGAACAGAGCCGTCAAAATCGAGAGGACTTGTTAATGAGATTAAACAGGAATTTATAATAGGGGTAAAGGGATTTACCTGAATATTAATCAATTCCAACATAATCTTTGTAATTAAAACCGTTAAATGCATAATCGTTTAGGGACGAAACACATAAAATTGTCAATAGATTAGGTTTGACCCCCTACTTTCTCCCAGCTATTCAGATAGTACTATGCCCTTCTGTACTTCTATCTCCTGTCTTCTAACTTCTGTCTTCCTTGTAGATTCAAAACAGATAACAATCTAAAATTCATAATTTGTCATTTCAATATTGTGTAGGGGAGAAGCATTTGCTATAGTGGGCACGAATACATTTAAACCCAATTATGCAAAGGCTTTACCCTGATTTACTGAAAAAAGATAAAATTGTTTATGGTGAATGTTATTTATTTGAATGGTATGAATGTGAGCCACAGAGATTTCGCAGCTACGCAGCCATTCAAATAGTACGATGCCTTCTGTACTTCTGGCTTCTGTCTTCTGACTTCTGTTAAATTATCGAAAGGAGTGTATTATGTGTAGGATAGTACGCTTGTGGCGTACAGTGATTTTTATTGCTTTGGCTGTAGGGATTTATACAGATATCGGGCATGGAATGGAGGATGCCGTATCGGCTGCCTATGAATGGGATATCGGAGTACACAGCGACCCGGTATTCACGATAAACGGACGCGCCGTAAATGTTCCAGCAGAGCCATGCAGGTCGGGCGAGCGCACCCAACAATCCGGTTCAAACATTTTAAATGACTTGAACGGCTTAAACGCTCTATTCACCCCCGAAGACGTCAGCGGCACATCGGAACCTGGCGAGGCGGTACGCACCTCCGTGCAGGAATCTTACGGTAAATTGCCCCTCTATTTCATACAGAATGACGGGCAGGTGGATGCGCGGGTACAGTATTATGAAAAAGGCAGCGGACAGGGCATGTTCTTTACCAAAAAAGGGATATATCTCTCGCTGACACGCGGCAAAAAAACGGAATCCGTAAATCCTCAATCTGCAATCCCTAGCCCACAGCCGCAGGAGCACATACGGCTATTTCCCCTTGGCGCAAACAAAGACCCCGGGATCGTTGCGGAGGATATGCAGGAATGCAAGATCAATTACTTTGTAGGCAGCCCTGAGAAGTGGCGTACCAATATCCCCACCTTTGGCGCGGTTGTGTACAAAAATATTTACGACGGCGTCGATATGCGGTTTTACGGCAACAACCGTCAGATGGAATATGACGTCATCGTGAAGCCCGGAGTCAGTCCGTCCCGTGTTCAGTTGTGTTATGAAGGGATAGAAGACTTACGCATCAGGGAAGACGGCGACATGGAAATCATCCTTAAAGAAGGCAGCATCATCCATAAAAAACCGTATATTTATCAGATAATCGACGGAGAAAAGAGAGAGATTGAAGGTTCGTTCAGGATACTGAACAGGGTATGTGGTTTGGATGAATCCAGTCCTGCGACGGCCGAATGGACGGGGCGCACCCAACCGGGACATCAGGTGGAGGTGATTCACCGCAAAGACGCAAAGGGTGCAGAGCCTGTACCAAACCTGACCACGCCCAAAGCTCCTCCCCCTAACCCCCTCCAAAGGGGGACAGATCCTCGTCCGGTTCTTGCGCAGTGCCTTGCTTTACCGGGCACCCTCCAACGGGTGGCGGATATATATTTCCCGTTGGTGGGGGTGAAGGCGCTTGCAGAGCCGCAGGATACGCTATTGGTTGAAATATGTCCCCCGCTGGCGGGGGTGAAGGGGGTGGAAGGAACGGATACTTGCGCCACCATAGCTAAGGTTTTAAAGGGTATAAACAACGGGGATCAGGTTACAAACCTGATCCCGCCCGAACCATCCAAGAGTGTACATCCCGAAAGACGCCATCATAAATTCGTCTACGGCTTTACCGTTGCCTCATACGAAAAATCCTCCTCCCTCGTCATAGATCCCATCCTCGAATACTCCACCTACCTGGGGGGGGACGATACTGATCGTGGCTATGGCATCGCCGTGGATAGTTCCGGGTATGCGTATGTTACCGGGTTTACCACATCCGCCAATTTTCCCGTCGTGGGGACATCAACGGCCAAGAAAGCTAATGAAGATGTCTTTGTCACCAAACTTGGCACGGAGACGCCCCTTGCGCTTATCTACTCCACCTATATTGGGGGAAACGGTGCTGATTATGGTATTGGAATCGCAGTGGACGGCTCCGCCTCTGCGTATATCACCGGGTATACCTCATCCAGTAACTTTCCCCGCGCGGGGACATCAACGGCCAAAAAAACCAATTATGATGCCTTTGTTACAAAGCTTGGCGCATCGGGCGACAGCCTCGAATACTCCACCTACATTGGGGGAAGTGGCAGTGATTATGGACAAGGAATTGCCGTGGATAGCTCTGGCGCTGCGTATGTCGTCGGATATACCACATCCACCAATTTTCCCCGTGTGGGGACAACGACAGGCCATGCAGGAGGGACAGACGATGTCTTTGTTACCAAACTTGGCACGGAGACGCCCCTTGCGCTTATCTACTCCACATACATCGGGGGAACCGGTAGTGAACTTGGACGAGGAATAGCCTTAGATGACTCCGGCTCTGCGTATGTCAGCGGGTATACCACATCCGCCAATTTTCCCGTCGTGGGGACAACGACAGGTCATGCAGGGGGGACATACGATGCCTTTGTCACTAAACTTGGCACGGAGACGCCCCTTGCGCTTATCTACTCCACCTATATTGGGGGAGACGGCGATGATCTGGCAATAGGAATCGCGGTAGATGGCTCTGGCTCTGCGTATATCAGCGGGCATACTACATCCGCCAATTTTCCCGTCGTGGGGACAACGATAGGCCATGCAGGAGGGATATACGATGCCTTTGTCACCAAACTTGGCACAGAGACGCCCCTTGCACTTGTCTATTCCACCTGCATCGGGGGAAGTGGTAATGATTATTGTGGACTAGAAATTGACGTTGATGGTTCCGGCTCTGCGTATATCATCGGGTATACCACATCCACTAATTTTCCCGTTGTGGGAACAACGACAAGCCATGCAGAAGGTACAGAAGACGCCTTTGTTATTAAACTTGGCACGGGGGTGCCCATTTCGATTCTCTACTCTACCTACATTGGTGGAAGTGGTAGTGATGTTGCCCTTGGAATTGCCGTGGATGGTACCGACTCTGCATACATAGCAGGGTATACCGGCTCCAGCAACTTCCCGATCGTGGGGACGTCGACGGCTAAAAAATCTGGTGATGACGCCTTTGTTACCAAGCTCCTCTTCACACCACTGGTGATAACCGGCTCTGCCACCAGTGTAACGACAAGCTCCGTCACGCTCTCTGCAACGGTAAGCACGATAGGGTTGCCTACCACAGCCCTGTTCAGCTATGGCGTCTCAAGCGGCGTGTACACCGGCACGTCAACCACCCAGTCCGTAACCGGTGAAAATACGGCAGTGAGCATCAGCATAAGCGACCTGTCCGCGGCCACAACCTATTATTACCGCAGTGCGGCAAATAGCAGCGCAGGCACCTCAACCGGCAGCGAACAGTCCTTTACCACGTCAAGCTCAGGCGGGGGAGGCGGAGGCGGCGGGGAGCCGAAGGCAGCGACGCTTTCCATCAACTCAACCAATCCGTTAGACAACGCGGTAAATGTACCCGTTGATGCCGCCATATCCGCAACCTTTTCCATGCTCATCAACGGCTCTACGGTGAATACGGATAGTTTTTATGTGACCAATCCTGACGGAAATAAGATAGATGGCTTTGCAAGTACCGATTCCTACGACGTCATATTTACACCCACAGACGCTCTTTCTTACGATACTACCTATACGGCATTCGCCACTACGCAAATCCAGGCGGCAAACTGGGTGGGAACAACAATAGAATCGAACCATTCATGGAGTTTCACCACAGAATCCTCCCCGATAGTACCCACACCGACCCCGGCCGCAGCAGCGGCGTCGCCCACACTCACGGTTTTATTAACGCCGACCCCCACAATCACACCACAGCCCTCGCCAACCCCGACGGTATCGCAGGACGTTATGACACTGAGCAAGGATGTGGCGTATCTCTCCGGTGATACGGTGATTGTCACGGTAGCGGACGGCGACAGAAACACCGATGCAAGGGCAGAGGATATACTCACCACTGCCATAAAGGTTTCGGGCGATAACTATTATATCGGAAGCGACCTCCTGCTGGATTTAAACGAAGACGGCGCTGACAGCGGCACATTTATAGCGACCATAAAGACAGGTACTACCACGAGCGGAGAGGCAAGTGCAACGGCGCGGTCAAATATCGGTACGGTAAAAACCGTGCAGGACGGTGCGATTACGGTGGCGTATAATCCGCCTTCCGCCGTATCAGTCACAAAGAAACTCTCTTTCAGTAATTTTGACGCAACGCTTGCATTCAGCCGTTCTGCATATCTTCTCGGGGAATATGCGGAAATCACCCTCAATAATGCGGAGTCGAACGCAGACCATAAAGAGGCGGAAACGCTTTTAGAAAAAGTTTATGTGCAGACCTCTCGGCTTAATATTGCAGGGGTAAGTATGGCGGAGATGGGCACCGATACGGGTATATTCATGGGTTCAATACAGATAAGCGCCGATTCCACACTCGACTATGAACACATACAGGCGGCAGACGGAGATACCCTGACGGCGAGTTTTTATGACGAGACAACCATTACCGGGTTCCCGCAATTGATGACGGGTACCTGTTCAGTAGTGGCTCTGCCTGTGCCAACGGAGTCCCCCGCCTTCACACCGGCAACACCAGTTCCCTCACCGTCAATTACCCCTGTAGCAACGGTACCCGTTCCTACACCTACACCTACACCTACACCTACACCTACACCTTCTTCTTCACCCGCCCCCGGGGTGCCTGGCAATGCGGAGAAAATAGCGGTATCGCCGGACTCACTATTTCTGGAAAAGGGTGAGGAAGGGCAGGTGACGGTAATGGTTACTGATGTGGATGGCTTCGGTATTGAAGGGGTCAAGGTAAAGAGAAAAGTAACCACGAGTAACAATAAAAAAATAAAGGTGAAGCCTTCAAACCAGAATACAGACGCAGAGGGCAAGGCGGTATTTACCATAACAGCAAAGAAGGATAAATGCAACCTGAAGGATAATTGCAATGCAAAGGTGAACTTTAAGGCAAAGGGGGTGAAGGAAAAGGCCGGAGTGACT